>CAZIZJ010000113.1:0-1548 GCA_964543675.1 uncultured Acholeplasma sp.
ATGGTATAGTTCTTGCCATCCATGATCAGTCCCATCGCAATCCCAGCCACTGGTGCCTTAATTGGCACTCCGGCTGCCATTAATGCCATTGAACCGACACAAATGGTTGCTTGAGATGATGAACCGTTTGATTCTAATACTTCTGATACAATACGTAGGGAGTATGGGAATTCTTCTTCATTAGGCAGTACTTGCAGTAATGCACGCTCACCTAATGCACCATGACCGACTTCACGGCGTCCTGGTGCACCATATCTGCCGGTTTCACCGACTGAAAATGGTGGAAAGTTGTAATGCAACATAAAACGTTTGGTAATTTCTTCGGTTTCAAGACCATCAATAATTTGGTTTTCGCCAAGCGAACCAAGGGTTACAACCCCTAATGCCTGGGTTTGACCTCTGGTAAATAATGCTGAACCGTGGGTTCTAGGCAGTATATCAATTCTTGATGATAAATCTCTAATTTCGGCAACTTTTCTGCCGTCTGGTCTAACTTTGTCAACGGTAATCAATCTTCTAACTTCAGCTGTAACAATTTTATCAACTACTTGTGCAACTTGGGACAACAATGATTTTGCAGCATCGGTATCCAATACTTTAACGCCTTCAACTTCTTTCCAGAAGTTTTTTGTTTCAAAGTGTGCAAGTGCTTTTTCTTTAATTTGTTCAATCGCATCATATCGTTCTTGCTTATCAACAAGCGATACGGCTTTTATTAAATCTGCTTCAGCAAAATTCTTAACTTGTTTTTCAATTTCTGGATCAATGGTATTAAGCTCTGGTACCATTTTTGGAGCGCCAACAGCTTTTTTAATCTTTTCTTGGAATGTACAAAGTTCTTTGATTGCTTCATGTCCAAAGAGGATTGCGCCTAACATGTCTGCTTCTGTGACTTGTTTCGCACCAGCTTCAACCATGTTGATTGCTTCTTTGGTTCCAGCAATCGTTAAATCAATGTCTGATGCTGCTTTTTGTTCTGGTGTTGGATTTAGCACGTATTTACCGTCTACTCTACCAACATTGACGCCTGCAATCGGACCTAAAAACGGAATGTTTGAAATTTCAAGTGCAAGTGATGAACCTAACATTGCTGCAATTTCACTTGGTACTTCAGGATCACTTGATAAAACGGTATTGATGATTTGTACGTCATAACGGTACCCTTCATCAAATAAAGGTCTAATTGGTCTATCAATTAATCTTGAAACAAGTGTTTCAAGTTCAGAAGGTCTACCTTCTCTTCTTAAGAATCCACCGGGAATCTTACCAGCTGCATATAGTTTTTCCTGATAAATAACCATTAACGGGAAAAAATCTGTTTGTGCTGGTTTGCTTTTTGCAACAGCAGTTGATAATACAACTGTATCGCCATAATAAATTAATGCTGATCCATTTGCCTGTTTAGCGACTTCGCCAACCTCGACGCGCAAGCTTTTACCAGCAAGCGTTGTTTCAAATATGTGTTTTGACATATAAAATCTCCTTCATTTTATATTTAGTTTCTTATCTTTATAGCCTTGTCTATTATAGCATTTATTTTTAATAAAT
>CAZIZJ010000113.1:1558-4049 GCA_964543675.1 uncultured Acholeplasma sp.
GTTAGCATTTTATAAACATTCATTGACATCGTTAGTTAAAAAAATGAAGAACGCAAAAAAGACAGAAAAAAAACTCCGAAGAGTTTTTTATCGTCTTAATCCGAGTTCGCTAATTAATGCAGCATAACGGCTAGTGTCCGTACCCTTTAAATATTTGAGTAAATTACGTCTACGACCAATCTTCATAAATAGTCCACGTTTAGAGTGAAAATCATGAATATGTGTTTGTAGATGCGCATTCAACTCATTGATTTCATGAGTAAGGATTGCGATTTGCACTTCAGGTGAACCTGTGTCTCCAGGGAAACGTGCAAACTTTTCAACTAATGCCTTTTTACTGTCTTTTGATAGTGCCATTTTGCTCCTCCTATGTCTCGTATAACTGAAGATTACGTTTTGGCTAACGCTGTCCTCGCTACCGACCTATGACATATTACCACATTTGAAAATAAAATGCAATATTTTTCTGATGATTTTCATAATAATGTGTCAAAATACGGAAAAATACCATTAAATCTTAATAAATTGATCCACATTGAGTATAAATACAGTGGCTCCACCAACCGAAACTTCAATTGGCAGATGTGCAGAAAATGCACTAAATTCATTAACAATGGCATTAGGAACGATTTTATTTCTGGTCTTTGAATGCTTTTCAATAATGTCTAATGCTTCAGGTACTTTTTCATCATTGACACCAATTAGGAAAGTTGCATTACCTTCACGCAAAAATCCACCTTTAGTTGACAATCTTGTTGCAAAAAAGTTTTCATTGACTAAACCTTTTTGTACCTTATTTGCATCATCATTTGAAACAACCGCAACAATCAATTTCATATGACGTTACCTCCTTTGATAGTATTTTATCACAAGTCCATTAATTTTTTGATAGCAAGATAGTCTTATTGACATCTTTTTTAATTTGTTCACGTAATGCCTCCACAGTATCAAATTTAAGTTCATCTCTTAAATAATACTCAAAGAAAATGGTAATCTCCTTTTGATAGAGGTTTTGATTGTAATTAATGATAAACACTTCGAGTCTTTTGGTTGTTGAGTAGTTAAGCGTTGGATTATGTCCAAGGTTGGCACATCCTAAATACGTTTGATCATCAATCTTTACTTTGACGGCATAAACACCGATTTTTGGTAAATAGTGATTTTTATAGTCAATGTTAGCGGTTGGATAGCCAATTAAGGACCCCACTTTATCACCATGAACCACTTCGCCATGAATCGCGTAGCTGCGATTCAAAAGTGTTCTTGCCATTCTGACGTTGCCTTGATCAAGTAATGATTTGATATAGGTCGTAGATACTCTGACATTCTTAAAGAGTAAATCATTGACCAAATCCACTTCAAAATGCTTCAACAAATCATGGACGGTTCCTAAACCACGATGACCAAATTTGAAGTCTCTACCAATCACCAATCTTTTGACTTGAATGCCTTTTAGGAAATCAATGAATTCACGAACTGATAGTTTAGATAGCGCTTGCGTAAACTCTACAACAAAAAAGTAGTCAATGCCGTAAGTTTTCAACATCAATCCCTTGTCATGGTTATCCATTAATATCGGTAAACTGGTTTTGGTAATGACTGATATTGGATGCGGAAAAAAAGTCATTACTGCACTTTTGGTATCGGTATATGATTTTGTTTTTAAAACAATATTTTGATGACCAATATGCAGCCCATCAAAATTACCGACGGCAAGCGTTAGTGGCTCATTGTTTTTAATATCTTGATACATTGCTTCTATAATCTTCATAGTCCACTTTCCTTAAAAATAATACTTTGGTTTAAATACTTGATTTTCTTTTTCATAATAGGCGATTAAATTGCCTAAACCATCAACAACAACAAACGGTGTTTCCATGGTGGTTTGTCGCTCGTCTAAATAAATGCCGTTTTTCACCAATTTAATCATGTAGTCATTTAATTCAACACGTCTGATTCTTTCAAAGAATTTTGTATCAGGGATTAAATCAGACAGTGCAATATCATCCATATCCTTTGCATTATTTAAATCAAAGTCACCAATATGACTACGGTTCAGCGTGCTTAATGCACCATATGTACCTAGTTTTTCACCTAAATCTCTGGCTAAGCTTCGAATATATGTGCCTTTAGAAACTTGTGCAGTAAACACCAAATCTTTTTTTAATTGCTTCACATCAAATGAATGGATATGTACTCGTCTTTTTGTTAATTCGAGTGTTTTGCCACGTCTGGCTGCCTCATATGCTTTGATGCCACCTTGTTTGACTGCTGAATAGGTTGGTGGTAACTGCTCGTAGGATGGGACAAAGTCTTTCATTGCTTCCTTGATATCATCTAAATTAAAATCAGCAGTTTTTTCTTTAATGACTTGTCCGGTAATATCATCTGTATCATATAGTTTACCAAAAACGATAGTACCTTCATATATTTTATCCAAATCATCAAACAAAAATGCCAGTTTAGTCGCTTTACCAACAAGTAAAATGAG
>CAZIZJ010000113.1:4059-4551 GCA_964543675.1 uncultured Acholeplasma sp.
AGTAAACCGGTTGCGAAAGGATCCAACGTACCAGTATGACCGACTTTGGTCAAATTAAGTTTTTTCTTTACCCGATTAACGACATCGTGACTCGTTAGTCCAACTGGTTTATTAACCAGTAAAATTCCATTCATCATTAAAGCTTTCTTTAATCTTTATTTTTAGGTTTTAGTTACTGCAAATTTATTATAACACAAGAAAAAAGGCTTGATTAACTCAGCCTTATTCTTATTTGTGTTCTTCCAACCAAGAAAGTAATTTTTCTTTTGGTTGATAACCAGATGCACGTGATACTTCTTTACCGTTTTTGTAAAGCACTAATGTTGGAACAGCGCGAATGCCAGTATCAATTGCTTGTTTACGATATTCATCAATATCGAGTTTGATAAATGGTGTTTCAGGTTGTTCAGAACTGATTTCTTCTAACACAGGCATTAACATTTTACATGGTCCACACCAAGTTGCTTAAAAGTCCACTAACACCAAACCATC
>CAZIZJ010000114.1:0-4540 GCA_964543675.1 uncultured Acholeplasma sp.
GCTACCCATTACGGTAGCATTAATAAATATCAATATGGCGTCTGAAGAGGGATTCGAACCCCCGACCGATAGCTTAGAAGGCTATTGCTCTATCCAGCTGAGCTATTCAGACACTTTATTTCAGCAATGAATATTATAACTTAAACATTACTGAAAGTAAAGGAATATTTTATTGGTCAAACTGTGAATTATAAAGTTCAGCGTAAAATCCGTTTTGCGTTAAGAGTTGTTCATGGTTTCCTTGTTCGACAATGTTACCATCTCTCATGACAAAGATCACATCTGCATTTCTAATCGTTGATAACCTATGTGCGATAACAAAGGCAGTTCTGCCCTTCATTAACTGATCCATCGCTTTTTGAATCAACACTTCAGTTCTGGTATCTACTGATGAGGTCGCCTCATCTAGAATCAGCATTGGTTTATCTGCAAGCATCGCTCTAGAAATCGTAATCAACTGTCTTTGTCCTGCTGAAATGTTTTGACCGTCTTCTGCCAGCATGAACTTATAGCTTTCAGGTAGTGAATGAATGAAGTGATGGGTTTGCGAGGCATAGGCTGCTTTTTCGATGTCTTCAAACGATTTTCCTTCTGAACCATATGAAATGTTATCTAAAACCGTACCTTCAAAAATCCAAGTGTCCTGAAGGACCATACCGAAGTAACTTCTGACCTCTTCTCGTTTCATGTCATTAATATCAACGCCGTCAATCTTAATCGAGCCGCTATTGATTTCATAGAATTTCATTAATAGATTGACAATCGTTGTTTTACCAGCACCAGTTGGTCCAACGATCGCCACCATCTGTCCTGGTTTAATCTCTGCACTAAATCCTTTAATGACTGGCGTATCCGGTAAATAACCGAAATTGACATTTTCAAATGTGACATTGCCTTTAATGTTTTTAAGTTGGGTTGGCTTGTCACTTTCATCGGTTTCAGACTCAGCGTCCAGTAAGAAGAATATTCTTTCTGCCGCTGCTGCTGTTTGCTGCAGCACTGATGCTGTTTGTCCAATTGCTTGAATCGGTTGAGCAACTAGTCTAGAATACATAATATAGGTTAAAATCAATCCGATTTCAAGTTGACCGTGCATCACTAAGTAACCACCAATCAATGCAATCCCGATATATGCCATATTGGCAAAGAAAAATTGAACGGGAAACATAATTGATGAAACAAATTGTGACTTCCAACTGGTTGTATAAATCTTATCGTTGATTTCTGTAAACTCTTTTTTGGCTTGTGGTTGATGATTAAATACTTTAACGACCTGATGGCCATGAAAGACTTCTTCAACGTGTCCATTCATGTCACCGGTATTTTTAGCTGCTTGTACAAAGTATTTTTGAGATATCTTGATAAAACGACCAACAACCAGCAATGAGATAACGACAGATGCCGTAGTAATTAAAGCCAGTTCCCATGACATGATGAACATGATCACTAAAATGCTCGTCACTAAAGTAAATGCTCTAAATATTTCAGAAATGCTTTGCGTCAACGTTTGGTTAATGGTATCAACATCATTGGTGACACGCGATAGAACATCACCAAATTTATGCTTGTCATAAAAGTTAAGTGGCAATTTATTGATCTTAACCGATAGGTCGCTACGCATCTTATAGGTTAGTTTCTGGGTAATGCCAATCAACATATAGCCTTGGAAAAAGTTTAACGCTGATGAAATCACTGCTGTAATCAGTGTCCAAATCAATACCTCTGCTAGCGTAAAATCTAGAAATCCTGGAATAATATTGACAACATCTGATTCACCGGCATAAATCTGACTGATTGATGTCAGTGCTTTACCTGCTAATACTGGCGTAATTACGGTAATCAATGATGCAACGATTGCGAATAACCCAGCAACAATGATGACCCATAAATCCTTCTTTAAGTAGGAAAGCAGTCGTTTCATCGTGCCTTTAAAATCAGCTGCCTTTTGTGGCATATAACGATTTCTATTCATCGGGTTAGCTCCTCCTTGCTTAATTGAGATTCGGCAATCTCAATATAGACCTGGCATGATTTCAATAATTCATCATGCGTGCCGATGCCAACGATTTCGCCTTTTTCTAATACGACGATTTGATCAGCATGCCTGATGGTATTGATTCTTTGGGCAACCACTAAAATAGTTGCATCAATATGATCACTTAATGCCTTTCTAAGTTTTTGATCGGTCTTATAGTCAAGTGCTGAAAAGGAATCATCAAAAATATAAATCTTAGGCTGTTTAGCAAGCGCTCTAGCGATTGACAATCTTTGTCTTTGCCCGCCAGATACATTGGTGCCACCTTGGGTGATAGCCGATTGATACCCATGTTCAAATTCAGCGATGAATTTGCTTGCCTGAGCAGATTTTTCAATCACTTCTTGATTAATATCCTGTTGTCCAAAAGCGATATTTGATTCAATCGTTCCTTTGAATAAATTGCCTTTTTGTGGTACATAGCCAATATACTTTAAATAACTTTCCTGATTAAACTGTCTAATGTCAACGCCATCAACCAAAATACTGCCTGCTGATGGATCGTAAAATCTTGGCACTAAATTAATCAGCGTTGATTTACCGCTGCCGGTTGATCCGATGAATGCTGTGGTTGTTCCCGGCTTTGCCGTAAATGAAATATCTTTTAAGACCGGTTCACTGGAATCCGGGTACTGAAAGGTTACATTATCAAAACGGATTTCACCAGTAATCTCTTCTTCAATCACCACTGCATCAAGCGCATCTTTAATCAAGACCTCTGAATCAATGACATCCATAACCCGTTTTGCTGAAACAGACGCTCTTGGAATCATTGTTAAGATCATGGTGATCATCATAAAAGTCATTAAAGTCTGTGTGCCATATTGAACCATTGCCGATAAGTCACCTGGCGTAAAATCGGTTGATTCACTGCTAATGAAATTAAATTCAACTGCCACAAAATAAATACCAACGGTCGTTAGTTGCATAATGAAGCCCATGATTGGCCACATTGCTGTAAATAGTCTATTGACAAAGATGTTTCTGTCCATCGTGTCTTTAGCAATCTTTTTACTTTTTTCGACTTGAACATCCTGTGTGTTGAATGCTCTAACCACGCGAAGACCAGATAGGTTTTCTCTAGTGACTAAATTCATCTTATCAATCAATCTTTGAATCAAATTAAACTTAGGCATGGCAATCGCCCATATTGCTGCCATCACACCGACAACCATTAAAATGGTAAAGATTAAAACGGTTGAAATGGTTGGATGTTTCATCACTGCCATGACAATCGCACCAAGTGCCATAAAAGGTGCCATCACTGCCATTCTAAGTAGCATAGCCACCGTTCCTTGCAGTGTCTGGATATCATTGGTTGTTCTAGTAATCAACGATGAGGTCGTAAATTTGTCAACTTCGTTCATTGAGAATGTCTGAACCTTGCTATATAACGCATTTCTTAAATCCCTTGCATATGCTGAGGATGTTTTTGATTCTAAATAACCGGATAAAATGATAATGCCGATACCACCTAAAGTGGAAACGACCATCAAAATACCGTTAATTAAAAGGGACATGTATTTCTCTTCATCAGTCAATACGTTGGATGCAACATCATCAATCAAGTTACCGATAAATAGCGGCAATACTAAGTTCAGTATCGCTCGAATGGTTACCAAGACAAAGATTAAGAGTACTGTCCATTGATAGGGTTTTAAATATCTAAATGATTTTAACATACTATATTCGCTTTCTTTGGGGTTTAAAAAATATTATATCATTATCATTTCTAATTTATTAGGAATTAGAAACAATTATCAAAGGCATCTTTGAAATATGTGAAAATTCGCAAATACATCGCTTTCGTTTCACCAGTTGTTTTATTTGATAAATCCTCATAATGTTTGATTTTATGTAAGTAGTAATCCTTGGCATTCTCTTTTTTGTGGAGGTGAATGCCGGTATAAATCTCTTTTTCAGTTAACTTCATTGTTCCTTTAGTTACCTTCAAAAAGACATAATAGAAGTCATCGTAAATCACATATTCATCAATGATTTGATAATGGTGATTATTGAGCCACAATCTTAAGACTTCAAGTTTTTCATTGGCACCTAATAAATAGGTTGCATCTATTGGTGCATTAGCCATAATATCTGCAATGAGATGTGGACCCATGCCAGTGATGACAGCAAGGTCAAAATGGCTAGCAACTGACTTAAAGCCGTCAGATAAATAAAACTCAACCGGATATCCAGTTAGAGTTTTTTTAGCACTGTTTAACGGTCCTATATTAATATCGGTTGCTAACCCTTTTTTAATATAGCCTTTATCAAATGCTTTTTTTAATACAAGTCCATGGTCTGAGCCAATGTCAATGACCGTGTCATAACCTTTGGTCAGCTCTACAATGAAATCAAGTCGCTTCATTTTCTGGCAACGTAAAATTCCTTCAATTTATTTTGTCTTTGCGGTGAACGCAGTTTTCTTAAGGCTTTGGCTTCAATTTGACGAATACGTTCTCTAGTGACACCAAACTCACGTCCAACCTCTTCTAAGGTATG
>CAZIZJ010000115.1:0-4483 GCA_964543675.1 uncultured Acholeplasma sp.
TCATTGTTCAAAAGAAAAAAGGCGAAACCTTTTATTCGCTAAGAGCCATTCCTTTGGGTGGCTATGTGTCAATGAGTGGAGAAAACGGAGATAATGCTTTAATTGCAGTCGGTTCATACATTGGACTCAATTTAAACGAAATTGGTTTAGTCAAAGAAATCATCTTGGATCAGACCATTCCTAACCCATCAATTACTGGTGAGGTCACAGCCTTTGAGTTATACGGTAAAGATTTATCTCAGTTATTTATTGAGTTAAAGACAACCGGCGGCGAAATCAACCGTTATCAAGTAGCCAGAGATGCAAGATACTTATACGGCAAAAAGAAAGAAATACAAATTACGCCGCATGAATCATCATTTGCTTCAAAAACCATTTGGGAACGATTCCTGGTCTTATTCTTTGGACCACTGATGAACTTTTTATTGGCAATTCTAGTCTTATTCATAGTAGCAATCATTCAAGGAAAACCATTAGAGGATAATGTGGTTGAAACATCAGCCAATGAAGCATTGGTGGCAGGTGATGTCATTACCTCAATTGATGGCATACCGGTTGAAAACATTCATCAAATTAGAGCAGCGCTTGATCAAATTGATTCGCATGTTATTGAAGTGGAGCTCATCAGAGATGGTGTCCCACAAACAACAAATGTCTATGTCGCACTGGTTTTACAAAACTTTGGCTTTGTCAATGATACCAGAGCAGATTTCCGTGATGAATTGTATATTGGCGGTGTTGGTGCCAAACCAAGAACAGCAGGACTCAATACTGGTGATTTGATTACCCGTATCAATGACACGGATGTAACGACATGGGCGGAAGTACTGGCAATCGCTAAAAACTATAGTAGTTCTTCAACGACGATTTACGTATCAAGAGATGGCGAAGCGTTAAGCTTTACTTATGATGTTTTATCAGAAGAGGTGTTAAATGCCATCGGTACCCAAAGAATTATCGTGCGCATGGGCTTCTCACTAGGTCATGAATTTGATTTCCTTTACTTATTTACGTATCCGTTTCAGCAATTCGGCAGCTCAGTAACTGAAATGCTTGGAACCCTTGGACTTTTATTCAATCCGAATTCCGGTGTTGGCGTAGGGGACTTAGCAGGACCGGTCGGTATCTTTTCATTGGTATCTAATGCAGCATCTGCAGGATTCATCAGCTTATTAGTCTTTGTTGCATTCCTGTCAGTCAACATTGGACTACTGAATTTATTGCCGATTCCGGCACTTGATGGCGGCAGAATCATTTTCTTAGGCTACGAGGCAGTGACTAAGAAGAAGATTCCGGCAAAAGTAGAATTATGGGTCAACAATGCATTCTTCATTCTATTGATGGTATTATTCGTATTTGTTACATGGAATGACATCGTTAGATTGTTTGCCTAAACAAAATACGGTTCAAACAGAAACTAGAACTCAAACGTTCTAGTTTTTCTTTACGCTGTAATCAACGCAGCGGCTCTATGGTATAATAAAATAAATTTTACTTAAACTAGGACAATACTATGCAATTAATCATTCAAGACTTAACCAAGAATTTCGGTGATAAGAAAGTTTTAAAGCGCATTAATTTTACCTTTGAAGAAGGAAAGATCTATGCACTGCTTGGTAGAAATGGTGCTGGTAAAACAACCTTTTTCAAAGTGTTGATGAAACAGCTTAAAACAGAAGGCGGCAGTTTTTTTCTGCATCATTTAGGAAACAATATTGATTATCATACTGATGACTTTGGCTTAGTCTTAGATCAACCGAATTTACCTGAGTTTTTAACTGGTTACGAATTCATTAAGTTTTTCATAGAAGTCAATCAAGGAAAAATAAGAGATGAAGTATCGGTTGAAACGTATTTTGAATTGATTGACTTTCAAAAAGAGGATTATCACCGGTTGATTAGAGAGTATTCGCACGGTATGAAAAATAAGATTCAAATACTGTTATCGTTGATTGTACAGCCTAAAGTGATTTTGCTGGATGAACCACTGACATCATTTGATGTCGTAGTAGCAATGGAAATCAAAGACATGATTCGCCGTCTAAAGAAAAATCATATCATTATTCTTTCAACCCACATTTTAGAGTTAGCCAAAGAATTATCAGATGAAATTGTCATCTTAAACGATGGTGTTTTTAAAAGTTTCGACAAGAAACTGACTGAAGCAGAAATCAAACGTGTATTTTTGAGTGAAGAATAATGTATCTATTACTGCAGCAGATTAAATTTAAATATCGTTACAATACGCTGATTTATTATTTAAGAAGAATACCGGGTATTGGCAAGATCATTCCAGAAGAGCTTTATAATATTCAAGTGCTCTATATTCTTTTTTCTTTGATGACACTGCCTACCTTTATTTTTATTAAACTGATACCGATTTTTGTTTATGTGGTTGCTGTCACGTATTTACCATCTTTACTAAGCATTGGCATCATCGGTGGCTTTCATTTTGGGTTTGTGGCACTGGCGATGATCTTATCGGCACTGCTGCTTGACATGCTTGATAATAAATTGATATCAAATATCAACTTTTATGATGCACTCTTTTTAGATAAACTGAAAATCAAACCTGATAAACTGTATCGGATCAATGTTTTGCAAGATTACATCATTGATTTTGTAACTTATTTGTTAATGATGTTTTTGGCATCCGTTTTTACTGATTTACTAGGACTGCCATCACTTGTTGAACTATTATACTTTGTTTGTTTTTTGATGGGCATTAAAGGAATATGCTATATGCTTGCACTGTTTTTCCATCAAAAACATTGGTTGGACAGCAAGTGGATTTTTTTGGTATTAATGCTTATCTTCTATGGATTGGTCGCCATTTCAACTGCTGCTTTTTTAACAAGTGATTTGGATATTATCGATATATTGAATATAGGGTTTTACTACGTTAGCCACCCAATTGCTGCAATTACCTCAATAGTGATATGTACATTTTCTATTTGGAGAGTGTTAAGCTATAAAGACTATGCACTGGTCAGACATTATCATTTGAACAATTATGAAGTCAAACAGCAAGTCATTAAGAAGAAGCGTGGCAGAACATTAATCAAAACCCAGACAAAAGACAGTTTAAAGAACGTTGATTTAACACCATCGGATTCAGTTAAAACCGGCTATGACATGTTAAATGATTTATTCTTTAAACGGCACAAGAAGTTTTTATTCAAAAAAGCGATACCGCAGCTGATGTATGCCGTGTTCCTCGTTTTAGCGGGACTGACCTTAGGTCTTATCGCATATTATTCAACGTTTAATACGGCATTCCTATATGATGGCTTTTTGCCGAATCTCTTTTATTTTGCCTATTTATCAACGGTCAGCAGACCAATTGTTCAAATACTTTTTGCCAATTGTGATGCTGCATTGTTGAATTATGGATTTTATCGTCAAAGAGGTGTTGTCTTAAAGACATTTAAACAGCGGTTCATTCAAATGCTTAAATATGACAGCATTTGGTTGATTGGTGCAATGATTGGCAATATCTGCTATATTGTTTTATCAGCAAGGTTTGACATCTTTTTGCCGACCTCAATCGTCTTCATATCCATTTACTTGATTTTTGGGTTCCATGATCTCTTCATTTATTATATGCTGCAGCCGTACACCAAAGAGTTTCAAAATAAAAATCCAGTCTATAAGTTTATTACAGCCGTCATGTCGTTTGTTGCACTGATTGCATTTTATTCGAGCATATCACTTACTGTATTGACTGTCATACTGCCATTGATTGCTGTTACATATATCGGTATTGGACTACCGTTAATGTATATTTTTGCCCATAAAACATTTAAATTACATGAATAAAAGATTGATTTAAGTGAAGAAGTGTTTTTATTGCATTTTTATCAATAAAATTAGTCGAATGGGTTGACTTTGAAATACACTTAGTATAGAATAAGAAAGGTCGCTCTCTAAAGTGTAAGATTTTCATATCTTATCTATAGATAACCTATCAAACAGCAAAAGAATTAAAAATGTTGTTGACAAGGTTATTTTATAATGATAGAATGAGAAAGCGCTAAAAAGAGCGCGTGTGTAAAAAAGAGTCTTTGAAAACTGAATGATGATGAACAAAAAGAGTTTAAAAAAGAAAAAGAGCTAAAATCAAACGAAACAAATTGATGGAGAGTTTGATCCTGGCTCAGGATGAACGCTGGCGGCGTGCCTAATACATGCAAGTCGAACGCTTTCTAGCAATAGAGAGAGTGGCGAACGGGTGAGTAACACGTAGATAACCTACCCTTATTTCGAGGATAACTTTGGGAAACTGGAGCTAATACTGGATAGGATATATTGAGGCATCTTGGTATATTTAAAGATTTATTGAATAAGGAGGGGTCTGCGGCGCATTAGTTAGTTGGTGGGGTAAAAGCCTACCAAGACGATGATGCGTAGCCGGACTGAGAGGTCTAACGGCCACATTGGGACTGAGAACGGCCCAAACTCCTACGGGAGGCAGCAGTAGGGA
>CAZIZJ010000116.1:0-3223 GCA_964543675.1 uncultured Acholeplasma sp.
TAAAAGACTTATAGAATGTATTCATTCTAAAAATTAAAAAGACGAGCAACAGCAATGTTGCTTGTCGTATCTAAAAGGAGTAATCAACATTGACTACTAAAAAAATATTTATATTACTAACAATCTTCTTTAGCATGATAACACTTATTGGGTGTCGATTGACACCAAATGTGGTCAAAGACGATTATCAAAAAGTATTAGAATTAATTGAAATTGGTTATGCACCAGGTGATTCACAGCAGCATGTGACACAGGATTTAACATTGCCTACCGAAGTAACAACAGACATTGCCTATGATGCAATTAGCTGGATTAGCAATAATCCTGCAATTGTTAGTGCAACTGGTGTTGTCAACAGGCTCAATGAAGATATTGAGGTAATGCTTGTTGCATCAGTAACCATCGGTGGACAGTCTAAGGAAAATGTCATCACAGTCATTGTCAAAGCAGATTCAACATTGCCAACGATGTTTACTGTGACCTTTGATAGTAATGGCGGCACAGCGGTTAACAATCAGGTTGTTGCAGCCGGTGAAACACTGACCGCACCAACCAATCCAATACGCTTAGGGTACACCTTTGTTGCTTGGCAGTTCAATGGCGTTAATTTTGACTTTACTTGGGCAGTTAACAGCAATCTCAATTTAACAGCGCTATGGCAAGCAATCCCTACGGGTGTTACTTTCCAAGTAGCATTCAATAGTAATGGCGGATCAACCGTTTTAACGCAGACAGTGAATCACAGCGATGTTTTAACGGCACCAGCAGTACCTACGAGAGGCACTGACGCGTTTATTGGCTGGTATAAGGATTTTGAATTGACAGAGGCATGGAACTTTGTTAGCGATACTGTAACTGCTGATATCACGCTTTATGCTTTATGGAATTTAGCTGATGTACCACTGCATAGTGGTAGAACATTGACTTTCCAAGATGAGTTTGATGGTGATGCTCTTGATTTAGATAAATGGGATTACCAGAATGGAACCGGTAGTCAGTTTGGTTTACATAACTGGGGTAATAATGAGCAACAGTATTACCGAACTGAAAATGTCGTTGTTTCTAATGGCACGTTAAAGATTAATGCCAAAATGGAAAATTACGGTAACAGAAACTATACATCAGGAAAGATTGTAACGCTTGGCAGACACGGTCAAACATTCGGTCGCATTGAAGCAAGACTTAAAGCACCTATTGGTCAAGGTTTCTGGCCAGCATTCTGGATGATGCCTGTAAATAATACCTATGGTAGTGGCTGGCCATTTAATGGCGAAATTGATATCATGGAGCTGCGTGGCAGACTGCCAACCCAAGTAACCTCAGCAATTCATTATCAGGCAACCTGGAACCAGCACCACTATCTACATGGTCAAACAACCATTCCAGGTGGCGGCACCATTGATCAGTTCCATGTTTACGCTGTTGAATGGATCGAAGGTAGACTAGAGTTCTCAGTCGATGGTCATGTCTATCATGTGAGACAAAACGATTGGTTTGCATCAAACAATCCAGCACCATTCGATCATGATTTCTTTATTATCTTGAATCTTGCTATTGGTGGACATTTTGATGGTCATCTCCTACCAGAAGCTGAGCATTTCCCGGCAGCACTTGAAGTTGATTACGTTAGAGCTTACGCTGGACTTTAATTAAATGAGAAAGCAGAGGATAGTTTTTGTAGACTATCCTCTTTTTATGTTGATTATCTGAATTATTAATTAATTGTGTAATAGTTAAACCTGACATATTTCTAAAAAAATCAATTCTTTTGCTGAGTTGTATTCATTTTATCCGTCACTTTATTGTCTACTTTATTGTCTACTTTATTGGGACATTATTAGGGACAATTGTTTTTGGTTAAACAAAAAGTCACATTAACGTTTCACTTGACAATTTGCCAATAACCACTTTTTCTAGAACCTTTTCTAGCAATAAGTTTATTCTCTTGTAGTATTTTAAGATTCTTGTTAATTCCTGAATCACTCATATTTAACTTTTCCATTAATTCTAGAATGGTTATACTCGGTTTATCCTCAATAAGTATTAGTATTTTTTGTTGAACTGAACTTAATTTATCCTGTAATTTATCCTGTAATTTATCCTGTAATTTATCCTGTACTTTTTCGTCGGCTAGTTGTGTATGAATCATCGCTTCTGGATTAAACGGAATGGTTACATTAATAAGATTCTCCCTGATATCAATTACCTTTTCGCCATATGCGCTAATAATATCCAAGACACCATGTCCACTTTGTTCAGCAAAATCAAAATCACTCATAATTTTCATCAGTTTCGTGTTTCTTACAACACTAAATCCTTGTAAAAATTGTTCTTTAGTCTGTCCTTGAGGCATTCCACCATGCGAAATAATTTCTATGCGATCATTGAAGATATAAACAGCAGGTTTTGTTGGTAAATCCCAGCGTTGATGTGTCACAGCATTTAAAAAGGCTTCTCTAGCAGCAGTTATATCAAAAAGTTTTGTTTCTTCTCTATAGATACTTGTAATACTAACTTTTGTTGTATTTTCAGTTACTAATCTTCTTAGCATTTGGTCGATTGCTGATAATAAGCACTGACCACCATATTCATCTCTTTGAATCATCACTGATTTGTCCTTTCCTTGGAAACGAACAATTTTTAATGAGTAATCACTTTTATCGGCTAGCATTTCACCCAAAAGATTATATTTCCCATCTTTTTTAAGTTCATAATTTTCTTCAAATCCGGCTTGATTGACATAAAACCCTTTATTAGCGTACCAACTTTTCAAGATTTCAAAGGTTAAGTTTTGATATCGACTTTCTATGTCAGTCATTGATGGTTCTTTATAATTAAAGTCTTTCATAAAACGCCGATGTATTTCATATTGTGTCATACTCCGATTGGATGTACCAATTCTCAAATAAGCACCTTTTGGTGACAATCCCTTTGATTCTAAATAATGGATGGCAAATGTACTCTTTTTAACTTCAATCACGATGATTGATTTACCATCTATTTCTTTAGCATACGCTCTTACAAATTCGCGAGAACTTGGCAAGATATTACTTGTAACAATATCAGCGACTTTTCTTAAATCCTCATCCACGTTGTTGATACCAATGATTGTACCATTGTCATCAACACCAACATAGATAGTTCCATCAAAGGTATTCAGAAAAGCAACCATTGAGATGTCTACTTTATCATTGATTATTTTTTTTAATTCGACATTATCATT
>CAZIZJ010000116.1:3233-4431 GCA_964543675.1 uncultured Acholeplasma sp.
ATATTTCATCAGTTATCCCCACTTTGTTTGAGTTATCTATTCTATAGTAGAGAATTAGAGGCTGTTTAACTTTAATTTTGTTGGAACAAAATTTCTGAACTCATGTTAATTGCAGATAATACTCAACATAATGGCGGGTTAAAAATCTTCAGAGCTGCAATAGGTTTAATGGATTACCTTTTTTGCTGGGCGATTAACTGGTATCATGATATAATCATATTAACACCTTATTGGGGGTACATTCATGTTAAAAAAAGCAATCATCTTTGACTTAGACGGTACAATACTCGATACTTTGACTGACTTGACCAATGCTGTAAATGAAACCTTGAAACAGTTTAATCTCAAGAAAAGGACCTTAAGTGAAATTAGGTCTTTTCTAGGTTACGGTGCTGATTACTTAATCAAACAGGCATTAGGCGATCATGTTCATTTGTTAGATGACGCCTTAAAGTTCTACATACCATATTTAGAAAAGCATGGTGAAAACACTACCAAGCCATATGAAGGTATAAGTTCACTACTAAATGAACTCAAAAAAGATTACCGGTTGGCTGTTGTTTCTAACAAACATCATGAACCAGTCATTTCCTTGATCAACAAGCATTTTCCAAATACATTTGATGTCGTCATAGGTGCAATGACGGATATACCTAAAAAACCAGCACCAGATATGCTCCTTAAAACAATCAATTTACTGGATTTAAGAGCGATTGATGTGGTTTACATAGGAGATTCGGAAGTAGACATAAAAACGGCTAAAAACGCCAATTGTGAGGTTATTGCAGTCACTTGGGGCTTTAGAGACAAGGAATTTCTTGCAACACTTGATCCGAATCACCTAGTCAACCATCCAAAAGAGATATTAGACATTTTAAAGGGGAATACATATGGCATTAATTAAACTGGATAACGTATCAAAATTTTATAAGTCGGGTGATGGTGTATCGGTTGGGATGCGCAGAGTTTCGCTTGAGTTTAGTTTAGGAGAATTTGTTGCCGTCACAGGGGAATCCGGCAGTGGTAAGTCAACCCTTTTAAACGTGGTTTCAGGACTTGACAGTTATGAAGACGGCGAATTATATATTAAAGATGAAGAAACCTCACATTTTACCAATAAAGACTGGGAAAATTACCGAAGTAAATACATCGGTTTCATTTTCCAAAGCTATAATATCATTGATTCTTATACCGTCTA
>CAZIZJ010000117.1:0-4429 GCA_964543675.1 uncultured Acholeplasma sp.
CCAAAGTAAATAGCCAGCATGGTTGCTGCCATGGCAAGCAACCAAATCAGTGGTCGATAAACGCCAAATACATTGATTTCTCTTAAATAGCTTTGACGGAGCTTATGGTTAATCACTCTAAACTCTTCAATCTTTTTATCTTCTTGATTAAAGACCTGCGTAATTTTCATGCCTGATAAGTTTTCCGATAAGAAACCATTGATTTCTGAAACGTTGTTTCTAACGATTCGGTATGCTCCTCTGGCATACTTTCTAAACATGAATGAGGCAAATGTAATGACCGGCAAGGTAATCATGGTAACCAGTGCCATTTGCCAGTGAATGACAAATAAAACAATAGCAATAATCACTAACATCAATACGCTTCTAATTAAGTTAACAATGGTATTGGTAAACATATCAGATATGTTACCGGGGTCATTGGTCGCCCTTGTCACCAGTTTTCCAACTGGCAGCTGATTGATTTGACCGATTGATAAGCTTTCAATATGGGTAAATACTTCATTACGCATTTGATGGGTGACTTTTTGACCGATTGACTGCAGCATCATGTTTTGGTAGAATCCCACGACAATTGAAACGCTCATCACCAGAAGTAGGATACCTGCACCAATGGTTAATGCCAGCATTTTGTTTTCAAAGGTTGCATCCGACATCATATAGTCAATCGATAAACCTGATGCCAACGGTAATACCATATTGGCAAACGTCGTAATAATCATTAAGAAAAATGACAGGATGAATTGATATTTATATGGTGCTAAATACTTCAACAATCTAATGATCAAGTTTTTATCTTGATGGGCTTGATGATTTTCGCTAAAGTCACGCATAAACTTCACCTTCCCCCACTAATGCTTCTAATTCCTGTAGTTTAACCATGTCCTGATAAACCTGATTGTTTCTAAGCAGTTCCTTATGTGTGCCAAATCCGATGAGCTTGCCATTTTCAATTAAGATGATCTTATCTAGCTTTTTAACGGTTGAAATACGGTGGGCAATCATTAAGGTCGTCTTTCCACGTCTTACCTTTCTTAAGTTAGAGATGATTGCTTCCTCAGTCTTTGTATCAACTGCTGAAACAGAATCGTCTAAAATCAAAATGGTTGGGTCTTTTGCCAAGGCTCTAGCAATCGAGACTCTTTGTTTCTGACCGCCTGAGATGGTAACGCCTCTTTCACCTAAGACCGTTTCATACTGGTCTTTAAACTCCATGACGTTTTCATGAATGTCAGAAAGTTTGGCAACCTCTTCTAACCATGCATCATCAATCGGTTCTGCAAAAGAAAAGCCAATATTGTTTTTAATGGTGTCCGAATAAAGGAAGTTATCCTGTGGCACATAGCCAATATGATCTCTTAGCGTTTTAATCGCTAATGTCGAAATATCATGGGATCCAAAATAAATCATATCAGGATCCGCTTGATAAACATGTAATAAGAGTTCAACCAATGTTGATTTACCACTGCCGGTTTTACCTAAGATACCGACCATCTCGCCAGCTTTGATGTCAAAACTGATGTCTGATAATGCCGGCTGTGCAGCATCTAAATAAGTAAAGGTTAAATTTTTAACGGAAATTGAGCCATCAAGCACAGCATCATGAATTGCATTTTCTGGATCTTGAATATCGACTTTGGCTTCCAAGAACTTATAAATTCTTTTGGCTGATGCTTGTGCTTGACCATTGATATTCATGAACCATGAAATGGCAAACACTGGCCAAAGGAGCGTAAAGAAGTAACTGATGTATTCAGTCAGTGCTCCTGGTGTTAAACTGCTTTGGGCAATTAAAACCGAGCCGTAAACTAAAATCGCTAAAATAACTAAAGTAATCATGACATCAATGATGATATTGACAATGACAGAATAACGCATATGTGCCATTGATTTATCATAAACGTCATTTGACTTCCTGTCAAAGGTAATCGCTTCTTTGATTTCTTTGACATATGCCTTAATGACGGTAATTCCAGTAAATGATTCTTGGGTAAAATCACTCATGCTTTCAAATGATTCTTGTCTTAACTTGAATCGCTTTTCCATTTTCACATTTAAGAAGAACACTAAGATACCCATCAGTAGGAGTGGTATAAACGCATAGAGTGTCATTTCCCAGTTCAATGAAAACATTCTTGATAAGACAAAGTAACCTAAAACCAGTCCATCAACCAGCATCAGTAAACCAAAGCCGAATAATTCTCTGACTGAATTCAAGTCATTGATGAAGTAACTCATCAAGCCACCGATTTTTTCCTTTGAATAAAAGTTCTGAGACAGATTGGTGGCATGCTCAAACATGTGCGCTCTAATGTCGGTTTCGATTTTTCTGCCGTTACCAAAGAGTAAAAAGCGCCACAAGAAACGACCGACGGTCATCGCTAAAACAATCGTGATCATATAAATCAACGGTTCATAAATATCGGATAGTTCAGTGAAATATCCCTCATCAACGCCAGTGATGATGGTGTTGATTGCTCTTGGTATTTCAAGCTGGTAATAGTCAATGGCTACCAAGATTAAAATACCTAATAGAAACGCCCATCCATACTTAATGTAATAATGCCTAAAATGTTTTAAAAATATCATAGAAAACCTCTCTATACTATTGTATCAAATCTTGGGCATAAGCATGCCAACTTTTTGAAATTAATGATTATAATTCTTAGCTTGTGTCGTAAACAACTCATAATAGAGCGACTTTGTCTTTTTCATCAATTTGTGATGTGGCTCGAAATCTTCAACAACGCCTTGATTGATTACTAAGACTTTATCGCAGAAAACCGATGAACTCATACGGTGCGAAATGTAAATTGCTGTCTTATCTTTGACTAGATCATTGAAGTGTTCATAGATCTCTGCTTCTGCCAGTGGATCAAGTGATGCGGTTGGTTCGTCTAAAATGATTAAATCAGAATTTTTGTACAGTGCTCTGGCAATTGCAATCTTCTGCTGCTCGCCACCAGATAACTCAATACCATTGTCATATAAGCTTTTTGAATAGTAAGAATTGATGCCATCCTTAAGTGAGTCAATCTTTTTGGTCAGTGATACTTTGCCTGCTGCAGTCATGGCACCATCGGCATCGTCATTACCGGTAATGTTTTCGGCAATCGAATATGAGAATACTTTATAGTCCTGAAATACTGCTGCAATTTTTTTGATGTAGCTATCGTATTCGTATTGCCAAATATCGATGTCGTTAATCTTAATGGTGCCTTTGGTTGGGTGGTAAAATCTGGATATCAGTTTGACCAAGGTTGTCTTGCCTGCACCATTTAAGCCAACCACCGATATCTTTTCGCCTTTATTGATCTTAAAGCTGATATCTTTTAAAATGAGTGCATCCGTATTCGGATAAGTAAACGATACGTTATCGAATTCGATCGATTCAATTTTCTCTAAAATGACTTCGCCTTTAAAACTTTCATTTTGCAGTTTAACCTCAAGCAACTGAAAGAGCGGTTTAATCCATTCGACGTTTCTTTTTAAGTTGGCAATGTTGCCGACTACTTCTGATAGTTGATTAGAAAGTGAAATCGTCGTTGAAGTATATAGAATGAATTCCGATAATGGAATGATCCCAGCGATTGCTTTTGCGGCAATATAGATATAAGTGAAACCCATCTGAATATAGTTAACGACATCGCTGGCAAAGCCAAACTTTGTCATGCCGATGGCATTTTTATATAAGCCTTCAACTGATGAATTAATGAATACCGACGTTTTACCATGAATCAGACGATTCATGTTTGAGAAACGGTAATCTTTTGCATTCGTCGCTTCAAGCAGCGTATTTAAATAATATCCTGCTTTTCTATTGATTGGCATTAAACTATTGGTTAACGATACTTGAAAACTGGTGGACCAAGTAAAGATAATGATATGCAAGATTAAAGCACTCAATAAGGCAACGATAATCCAGTAATCAAACAGCAATAAAACAAAACCCAAAGAAAAGATGGAAATGAAGCTTGATGTAAAGGTGGTAACATAAAACAATAGTTGCTGGGCTACCCCTTGATTATCTGCTGCGAATTTCGCTCTTTCTCTTAAATCCAAATAGTAAGGATCTTCTAGTTTTTCATATTCAAACTGCATCACTCTTGAAACAATATATCTGTTCAATGAAAATCTTAAATCAGCTGAAACAACTCGGTTAACCTGGTCAAGCCACTTCGTCAAAAAGTAAATGAGTGTCTGTGCAACAACAACAGCTAGTGCAATATATAAAGTGGTTTCGATTTGATTGAGCATTACTGAGTCAATAATGAATTTAATGGCATAAACACCAATCAGTAATCTAAGCGCATTTAAAAGTGCGCTGAAGATACTGACTAAATAAAAGGTTGGATTTAATTTGAAGGTTAAAACAATAAATTTTCTAAGTGTCTTAAGCATCTGCAGCAATTCCTTCCTTATAGTATTT
>CAZIZJ010000118.1:0-2475 GCA_964543675.1 uncultured Acholeplasma sp.
AAGAAGAGCGTTAAGACACTTGGAAAAGGGCAGAGTCATCGTCCTTGCAGGTGGGACTGGATCACCTTACTTTTCAACGGATACAACAGCAGCACTGCGCGCCGCTGAATTAGCATGCGACGTCATTTTAATGGCTAAAAACGGAGTCGATGGCGTTTATGACAAAGACCCTAAAAAACATAAAGATGCAGTCTTATTGAAAAGACTAACCCATCAGGAAGTATTAGAAAAAAATCTTGCGATTATGGATTCCACAGCAGCCTCACTTTGTAAAGACAACCATATCGAAATCTTAGTGTTCAATATGAATGTCAAAGGCAATATTATGAAGGCTGTTAAAAAGGAAGACATTGGAACAATCGTATCGAACGGAGTTTAATATGAACGAACAAGCAGATATGCTATTACTTGAAATCGAAGAAAAAATGGAAAAATCGGTTCATGCATTGGAACGTGATTTTAGTGCAATCAGAACCGGTCGTGCAAATCCTAACTTACTAGATAGAATTACCGTCAATTACTATGGTGTTGAAACACCGCTTAAACAAGTAGCAAGCATTTCAGTGCCTGAGGCACAACAACTCTACATCAAGCCTTTTGATAAATCGGTATTAAAGGACATTGAACATGCCCTTAACACATCTTCACTTGAATTACCACCAAGAAATGATGGCACCGGCATTCGTTTAATGCTGCCGTCATTAACTGAAGACAGACGTCGACAACTGGTTAAAGAAGTCGAAAAGATGTGCGAGGGTGGCAAGATTGCTGTCAGAAACGTCAGAAGAGACGGCAACGAGCAATTAAAGAAACTTGGACTTGCTGAAGACAGCGAAAAAGGTTATTTGGAAGATGTTCAAACATTAACCGATAAATATGTTAAAATAATAGATGAGCATACTAAAACTAAGGCAGATGAATTGTTAACGATTTAATTTAATAGAAATTTTAGGGGAAAGGAGGAAAACACAAGATGGCATCAAGATCAGGAAAAGGTTATTGGTTTGGTTCTCCATGGATATTATCATTAATTATTGCAATTATCCCAGTTTTAAACTGGTGGATGGGTGTAATTCACAGACTAGTTAAAGGTAACTACCTTGGAGCATTACTTTTTGTATTCTTCGGTTGGTTCCTAGGCTTTGTTGATTTCGTTACAGTATTGCTAGGTAATGAAGTGAGTGTACTTGCATAAAAGTGTTTCATAACGAGCTATCAGCGGAATCTGGTAGCTTTTTTTACCAAAAATAAAAGGAGAAATACAATGAGTTATATTAAATGGATGGATAATCTATCGTTTGCTGGAAAACTAATATTTTCTTTGCCGATTCTAGATTTAGCGTGGGCACTCTACAGAATCATTAAAGGTGTCGAAAAGAAAAATACAGGATTATTGGTGGTTGGAATTCTATGGTTGATATTTGGCTGGATGGCACTTTGGATTATTGATTTCATTACCACAATCATCTATCAAAAACCAATTTTAACCGATACAGTAGCATTATAAGTCGTTGGGTTTAATACCCAACGCATTTTTTTGCAATATGGTATAATTGTTACTAAATTGGAGGTGTGACGATGATACAGGGTTTTAAATATCATGGCACCAAGAAAGCATATTATGCTTATTATAAAGACGGCAAATGGGGAACGGGTGAATTAAAAGAATCCATTCATTTTGAAATATCTACCATGGCGGTTGCTTTGCAATATGGTCAAAGTGTTTTTGAAGGGCTAAAGGCATATCGTTCAAAAGATAATCGAATTTTACTGTTTAGACCAGATTCAAATCATAAGCGACTCGTTAAATCATGTGAAAGATTATTGATTCCTGAGATCCCTAAAGAAATGTTCATGAGTGCAGTGATGAGTGTGGTTGATGCCAATAGAGAAATAGTGCCATCCTATGAATCACGTGGCTCACTTTATATTCGTCCGTTTGTTATTGGAACGGAAACGGTGATGGGTGTTCGTTCATCCAATGAATTTTTGTTTTGTGTGGTTGCTACCCCTGTGGGCAGTTATTTTACCGATGGATTTAACCCGATTAAGTTAATGACCACCGAATATGACAGAGCTGCACCCAATGGTTTAGGACATATTAAGGCAGGGGCAAATTATGCAGCATCGCTTTACCCTAAGCACTTAGCAAAAGAAGCAGGCTATGATGACTGTTTATATTTAGATCCTAAAACGCATTCTAAACTCGATGAAACCGGAGCAACCAATGTCATCGGCATTAAAGGCAATAAATTCATTACGCCGCAGTCTCACTCGGTATTGCCTTCCATTACCAATGCATCGCTGCAAATACTGGCAAAAGATTATTTGGGATTAAAAGTTGAAATTAGAGATATTCCGTTAAAAGAATTAAGCGAACTTGATGAATTCGGTGCTTGCGGCACCGCAGCAGTCATTACGCCAATATCGGTTGTTCATCACGAAGGACACGATTTTAAGTTTGAATCCTATGAA
>CAZIZJ010000118.1:2485-4380 GCA_964543675.1 uncultured Acholeplasma sp.
AAATTGTTTATTTTGCTGCAATCTATCCAATATGGTGATATAAATGAACCATATGGCTGGGTAATTCAAGTATAATTTTGTTATAATACCAAAGGAAAGGAAGTAACATGAAAAAAATAGATAATTTACCGACGCATGTAGCAATCATCTTAGATGGCAACGGTCGTTGGGCAAAATCTCGTGGACTTCCAAGATCATTTGGCCATTATCAAGGTGGCATGAATTTAGTGAGCGTTGCCAATCATGCCAATGATTTAGGCATTAAACAATTATCAGTCTATGCATTTTCAACCGAAAACTGGAACAGACCAGAAGATGAAGTCAACTACTTGATGACCAAGCCGATTGAAATGATCGAAAAGAATTTAGAAAAATTAGAAAAAAGTTCAATCAAAATATTAATCAAAGGCAGAAAAGATAGGTTATCTGAAGCATTGTTAAATATGTTCAACAAAGTTGAGGATGTTACCAAAGACCATCAAGGATTGACATTGAATATTTGTTTTGATTATGGCAGCTACAACGAATTATTGACCGCTTTTTCAAAGGTCAAGGAATTTAGTGAAGCGGCTGTCAATGAACAGCTCATGATCAAAGAAAAAGTTGATTTACTGATTCGCACCGGTGGCGAGTACCGGTTATCTAACTTTTTGTTGTGGCAAGCTGCTTATGCTGAACTATATTTTACAAAAAAGTACTGGCCACAGTTTTCAAAAAGGGAATTTATCAAAGCACTCATCCATTATTCGAAGCGCAACAGACGCTTTGGGGGTATTACTAAATGAAACAACGGATTATTACAGCACTCTTCTTAGGTGTGCTTCTAATACCAATCACTGTCATCAATCATCCGATTTTCTTTAACCTTTTCCAGTTGGCTGTTTTAACATTTGTGGTTATTGCAACCTTTGAAATGCTTTCAATGTACGAAAAAGAAAAGCCAATTAAAATAGGTGTTAAAGTAGCAATCGTCTTATTGACGCTTTTGACTTACTTAAATGTTGGAGGATTGGTTGCACCAATCAATCCAATCACTTTACCGGATTTCAATTTGATTACCTTGGATCTGCATCCAGTAGTCGTCATTGTCATTGTGACATTGACATTGCTATCCTTACTGGTCTTCGTTGATGACTTTAGTGGCGCTGATGTCGGAAAAGCCTTAACCGTTATTAATTACATCGGTTTAGGTGCTGCATCAATTACTTTGCTTAGATTCTTAGGAGTTAGATTCATCGTCTATGTCGCTTTAATCTCAATTGTAACCGATATCTTTGCCTATTTCTTTGGCATGAAATTCGGCAAGCACAAGATGGCACCACGGATATCACCTAAAAAATCATGGGAAGGCGCTATTGCCGGTTCAGTCATTGCAACCATTATTGCATCATCGTTCGCCATCTTCTATGGCTATATCTTTAGACCTGAAGGATTCTTAGGCGAAATCTTAAATCCATCCGGCTATATGACGATTTTCGATAACTTTACCAATTTAGGCAATCAACCGCTTGGCATTCAAGCATTGATTATTGTACCGATTACATTACTGGGTACGATTGCTGCACAGGTCGGTGATTTAGTTGCCAGCAAGTTTAAAAGAACGTACGATATTAAGGATTTTGGCAATTTAATACCAGGTCATGGTGGCGTATTGGACCGTTTTGATTCAATTTTGTTCATTGCTTTACTATTCTTAAGTATCTTTATTGTCATCACAGAAGTTTATCCACTTTAAGGAGCATCAATACATATGGAAATTTTAATATTAATATGGAATATCTTTTTATTCCTGCTAGTTTTAACTGCAATCATTTCTATTCATGAATTAGGACATTACTTACTTGCTAGAAGAGCGGGTATTTTAATTCATGAATTCTCAATCGGCATGGGACCGG
>CAZIZJ010000119.1:0-212 GCA_964543675.1 uncultured Acholeplasma sp.
GGCGGGTATAAGGCAGTAGCTAACTTACTTCAGAGCTGGATGCTGACATTTGATGAAAAATCATATCTTTTCTATAAACTATCCGCATCGACCGAAGATAGTGCTGAGGTCAACCAAGTTGATTTCGGTAATTACTACTTTACGAAGTCTGATCAAACCATTTCCAGCAAATACGTTTATGACTACAAGCTAGTGTTTGAACAGGACTCATC
>CAZIZJ010000119.1:222-847 GCA_964543675.1 uncultured Acholeplasma sp.
ACAAGGAAAAACTGAGTGAATTGGTTAAATCGGTATCGCTTGAGACACTGCTTCAAAAACAAACAGAAAATAAAGTTCTTCATGATGACTTATTAAGTGATATTAAGACAGAAACTGCATTTGACACCTTTGACCAATACTTGAAGCAATGCTACTTGGATAATCTGATGCGTGGTGGGGTACCATTACCGATTGATACCAAAGGCGGCAAAGCAGCCTATCATCTGTTTTCTAGAAAGCATGGTGACTTGGAGAGAGATTACAATTTCTTCTCATTAGAACCAGCATACTTTTCACAAGGTAATGGCAACTTCAGAGACGTCCTACAGAATAGAAGAAATGATATATTCTTTTATCCGGAAATTGGCGATTTCAATATTTACCAGTTTGCCAGTCTGATTCAGGCAGATGGCTACAATCCATTATCGATTGAAGGCATCAAGTTCAAATATCACGGAAAAGCTTTTAAAAATGAAGGTATTAGTCAAGTTCTATCCAAAGAATTTACGTTAGGACCTTTGGCACAAGCAGCAGAACTTGCCAAACTTGATGTTGACCAAACAATCACTGATGTCCTTAAAGACTCAGAAACAGTGGTTATTGCCCATTTCGGCGAAGGTTACTG
>CAZIZJ010000119.1:857-4219 GCA_964543675.1 uncultured Acholeplasma sp.
ATTTAATTGAAAGTTATTTATCGATTTATCCAGACAATGAAGCAAAATTATTGTTTGAAGAACTGAAATACCCTTACTTCCTATCGCCAGTAGATGTCAGACCTCGAAGCGAGAAATACGTTTTGAATAAACATGGCAAAGTCAGACAATATGACGCAATTAAACACCATCATGGGAAACCAGATGGCTGGTTAACAGCGAACGAACAAGTGATTAAAGTGAACCTCATTGGTAAACTATTGACACTTGCATTAAACAAGTATGCAGCACTAGACCCACTGGGCATCGGCATCATGTATGAGGCTGGAAAACCAGGCTGGAATGATGCGATGAACGGATTGCCTGGACTCTTTGGTTCAGGTGTTGGTGAAACGATAGAACTTAGAAAAATCGTTAAGTTCATCAAAAAGCTTTTAGGAAAATATCCAGATGCATCGGTTCATATCCTAAAATCAACTGCTTTATTTGCTAATCAGTTAAAATTGGCAGACAGCTATGAAAAAAGAGTGGACGCACTTGAACAATACAGAGCATCCTTAAAAGAAGACCAAGAAACATTTGAATTCAGTGCCCAATCATTCATCAGTTTAATTAAACAAATGGATGAAACCTTGAAAGATGGTTTAAAACGTGCTAAAACGCTTGACCCAGTTTACCCGACCTATTTAACGTTTGAAGCAAAAACCTATGAAAAACAGCAAAAAGACGGTAAAGATGTCATTGGCGACTATGGATTACCTTTAGTTACTGTCACTGATTTTGAAGTCAAGCCGATTGTCCCATTCTTAGAAGCACCAGCAAGATACTTATCAAAGCTTGCCAAACCAGAAGAAGCGAAAACCATTTATGAAGCGGTTAAGGCATCCTTGTTGTACGACAAAAAGCTAGCATTCTATCAAACATCAGTACCGCTTGATACGACATCAGATGAGGTTGGTCGAATCAAGGCATTCCAAAAGGGCTGGCTGGAACGTGAATCTAATTTCTTGCATATGACCTATAAGTATTTACTGTCATTATTGAAAGTCGGGTTATACGAAGAGTTTTATGAAGAAGCCAAAACCAACTTCACCTGCTTCATGGATTCTGCAGTTTACGGCAGAAGTCCACTTGAAAATTCAAGTTTTATTGCAACATCATCAAATTTAGACCAAACGAAGCATGGACAAGGCTTTGTAGCCAGACTATCAGGGTCAACCTCTGAAATGTTATCAATGTGGCGTTACATGTTCTTAGGCAAAGACATCTTCAAGGTTGTTGATGGCGAACTAGTCTTTGAACTGCAACCAAAACTGCATCATGCATATTTTAAAGATGGTGTGGCAAAAACCAATTTATTTAGAACGACCGAAATCATTTATCATAATCCGGATAACTTAAATACATATGATAAGGATGTTAAGATTTCACACTATGAACTTTACACAGCAAATGGTGTTGAAATCGTTGAAGGATCACAAATTACGAGCTTACAGGCTTTATCTGTTCGCAACAGAGAAGTCAAAAAAATAAAAGCGTATTTAAAAGGAGGAAACAAAATTTATGTTTAGAAAAATAATGATAGTTGCACTATCTTTAGTTTTCACAGCAGCATTGATTGCTTGTACACCAGAAGGTGGACAACAAACTGCAGACTTAACAAGTATCACTTGGGAAGGCGCAAATGATCAAGTTTTACCATTTGAAACTTCTTTCAATGTTAAGGCTAATGTCCGTGCACGCGGAAATGACGGAAACTACTACGATAGTTACATCACGTATACATCAGTATCTTCAATTACCGCTGACATGTTAAATACATCGAATGCTGGTATTCACTCAATTCGCTATACCGTTTCAATTCCAAGAGAAGGTACAACGAATTTAGTGTCAGAAAAATGGAGATATATCACAGTTGAAAATCCAGTTGCCCCTCCAGGACAACTTATTGTCAACGGTGACTTCTCACAAGGCATGGTTGGATGGGATCATCTTGATCAAATGGAAGGTGGCGTTATCCAATTATCAACAGGAACTGACGGCTTAACTGCAGTTGTTACTGCAGGTACAGTACCTTGGTCACCACGTGTTACGCAAATGAACATTCCGTTTGAAATGGGTAAAACATATATCATTACCTATGAAGCGAAATCATCAGTTGCACGTCCGATCAACTTACAAACTGGTCATATTTTAGCAAATGACCCATGGTTCACAGACTTTGACCACAAAGAAGTTGTTCATAACTTAACAACTGACTGGGCACAGTATTCATGGTTCTTCACGCACAACATCGAAAACGTTCAAGGTGGTATCTTATTTGAATTAGGTGCTGTTTCAGGACAAAGAATCGATGCAACAATCAATATTCGTAACGTCAATATCGTTGAACAAGGTGCTGGTGGCGAAGATACATTAGCGCCAGACTTAACTGGTGTACCAGCAGTATTGACAGTTCCGGCAACTGTACAATTCAACCCGCTTCAAGGTGTTTTCGCGGTTGATAATGTTGATGGCGACATCACAGCTGATATTGAAGTTGAAATTAGAAATGCATCTAACCAAGTTGTTGGCTCAGTTGACACAAGCGTCGCTGGTACTTACACCGTTAAATATACGGTTGCAGATGCAGCGAACAATGTAACGACAAAGTCAACAACAGTGACTGTTGAAGCAATGAACTTTGGTGCAAACCTACTTGGTGCGCAAGCAGACTTTTCATCATCACCGCTAGGTGTTGATACCAATTGGGATTTATACTTAGCAGATTGGCAAGGTTACCCAGGACAAGGTGCATTGGCATATGATGCTGCAGCACAAGCACTGAAAGTAACTGTTTCACAAGTTGGTGAGACTGGTTATGCCGTTAAGTTTATGCATAAAAACACCGAACTTGAACAAGGTGCAACATATTTACTTGAATTCACTTGGAGAGGTTCAGTTGCAAGAAACGGAACCTTGGCGATTGGCTTTAACGATCCAACTGACCCAGGTATATATTATTCATATGCACCACTTAAGACATTCCAAATCGGTACGACTTCAACTTATACATTCTACTTATTCACTGTAGAAGCGGGAACTGATAATAGAGTAGAAATCGGCTTTGAATTAGGACAAATGACTGGCTCAGCAATCGGTAATTTCTTCTTAGAATCAATTTCTCTTCGTAAAGTTACCTAAAAGGAGTAATTTATGAAAAAAACAATTATAGCTATTTGCATGCTGTTATTAACATTCGTGCTTGTAGCTTGTGACGATGGCAACAATGGTGGCAATGGTGGTGGCACAAATACCATTTCATTAACTTATGCCGATTGGGGCGATTCTGTCTTCAATCAAAAAATGATTAATGCATTTATGGAAGAGTATCCGCATATTGA
>CAZIZJ010000120.1:0-534 GCA_964543675.1 uncultured Acholeplasma sp.
ATGATCGCAGGAACGGACATTCTTGTACCCTTTATATGATGCACTTTATGACTTTTTAGGGGTCGCAGCGACTAATTCATTGTTAGAACGCGGTGTGATTGAGGTTGCACCACTAGCCTATATGCGCGGTAGAACCTTAGAAAATGCCTTCATTATTTTAGATGAGGCACAAAATACCACCAGAACCCAAATGAAAATGTTTTTAACGAGATTAGGCTTTTCATCATTTATGGTGGTAACCGGTGATCCGTCTCAAGTCGATTTAGGCTATAAAAAAGTATCTGGATTAAAAGAAGCATTAAATATCTTGAAAGACATTGATGATGCCAAGTTCATCTATTTTGAAAAGGTCGATGTCATCAGACATCCACTTGTTCAAAAAATACTAGAAAGATACGAAGACAATGGTCATTAAATTCCATAATCAAACAACTGAAAAGGTTGATGACATTAAAAAACTCATTCGTCGCATCTTCAAAAACATCAAGGAAGCTAAAAATATGCAAGTGATTTTTGTTTCAAGCGATGAAATGA
>CAZIZJ010000120.1:544-4166 GCA_964543675.1 uncultured Acholeplasma sp.
AGGAATTAATCAGACCTATCGTGGCATCGATAAAACAACCGATGTCATTTCATTTCCAAATGATGATGCAGATGACGATTCACTAGGAGACATTTTCATTAGTTTAGAGCAGGCATTAAAACAAGCAGCAACATATGGACACAGTTATGAAAGAGAAGTCGGGTTTTTAGCAGTGCATGGTTATTTACATTTAACTGGCTATGACCACGATACCGAAGCAAAAGAAAAAGAAATGTTTGCCAGACAAGAAGAAATCCTCTTGGCTGCAAACCTAAAAAGAGAGTGATGAATATGAATATCAAAGAAGCATTACTGGCACGAAACCGTGCATATGAACCGTATTCAAAGTTTAAAGTTGGTGCAGCCATTCTACTTAAGGATGGTACCTACATCCATGGAGCAAATGTTGAAAACAGCAGTTATGGTTTAACAAATTGTGCAGAAAGAAGTGCGCTTTTTTCATTGATATCTCAGGGATATGATCCAAAAGATATCGTTGAAATAACGATTGTTGCAGAAGGAAAGTCACCGGTATCACCTTGTGGTGCATGCAGACAGGTAATGTTTGAATTAGTGCCGAAGGATGCCAAAATATTTCTTGCTAATCTTGATGGTGACTTTAAAGAGACCAATACTGAAGCATTATTGCCGTTTGGCTTTAAATTGAAAGAAAGTTTGAAATAATGGCACAAAAATCAGGATTCATTACGATTGTCGGTAAACCAAATGTTGGTAAATCAACACTGCTTAACGCATTAATCGGTCAAAAAATAGCGATTACTTCGCCCAAGGTACAAACAACCCGTTTCAGAATTACGGGTATTTTAAACGAGGACGACAACCAGTTTATTTTTATTGATACGCCAGGCATGCATAAACCCATCCATAGCTTAGGCAAAAGAATGGATAAAACGGCACTGGATGCAATGATTGATGTTGATGTCATTTTATGGGTGGTTGACCAAAAATTCCAGAAGTCAGATGAAATGATTCTTTCAAGAATCGAAACTGCCAATGTACCAACTATTTTAGTAATCAATAAAATTGATGAACTAGACAATAAATCAGCGATTGATGAAATCATCATTTCTTTCATGAATAAACATCGTTTTGAAGAAATCATTCCGATTTCAGCAAAAGAAAAAACACATTTCAGTCAGTTGAAAGAAGCAATTTTAAAACATATGATTGAAGGTCCGCTTTTTTATCCAAAAGACTTCGTTACCGATCAATCAAATGATTCGAGAATGAGTGAACTGATTCGCGAAAGAATCTTGTATTATACCGAACAGGAAGTGCCACATAGCGTCGCTGTCATGATTGAATCAATGAAAACCAATCCCGAGTTAAATACCTTGGATGTTGATGCATTAATCATCGTTGAAAGAGATTCTCAAAAAGGCATTTTGATTGGTAAAGCCGGCGAAAAGTTAAAAAGAATCGGTACTGAGGCAAGAAAAGAAATGAATCAGATTTTTAACCTGAAGGTGCATTTGACTTTATGGGTAAAGGTAAAAAAGAACTGGCGAAATGATCCTTCAACCATTGCCAGATACGGTTACGGTGATTAAGGTGCAAGGCGTTGTTACCAAGGTTCAAAGTTATTTGGAAAATGACCGGTTAGTCTTTGTCTATACCAAATCAGGCAAACTGACATTGATTGCTAAAGGCTCACAAAAAGTAACTTCTGATTTACGGATACTAGCTCAGTATTTAACATTCATTGAGTTTAAGGAAGTCAAACATAAGAATATGTATGTTTTAATGGAAGGAAAAATCATTGATTCGTTTGAATCCATTAAAAAGGATTATCAAAGTCTGGAACTTGCAAGCATCATGTTTGACTTAGTTAATCACTTTGTCAGTGAAAATGACAATCATGAAACAATCTTTGAATTATTGAAGGATGGACTCTTTCATTTTTCCAGAGAATCAGTCTTGTCGTTTGGTTTTAAACTATTGAAGTATTTAGGCTATCAAATGAGCCTAAAACCAGATGGCAGAAAAGTAAAAGGCTTTAATTTAAAGACTGCATCTTTGGTTTATGTAGGCGAAAAGAGTGAATTGGACTTAAGTTTGGAGTTAACCACCATTTTGTTAAAACTCTCATACCTGTCCTATGATAAAATAGAAAAGATAGAGGATTATAATTTTATAAAATTAAAATCCTTCATGTATGATTTTTACGAATATCATACCGATACACAGATTAATCGCAAATAAGGAGTCGTTTATGGTCACACTAGAATATCTTGTACAATATGCAAAACAAACCGGATTTGTTTTCCAAGGGTCCGAAATATATGACGGACTAGCAAATACTTGGGATTACGGTCCGTTAGGCGTCAACTTAAAAAACAACATCAAAAAAGCATGGTTAAAGAAGTTTTTGAGACAAGGTCCGAATATTGTAGGACTGGATTCTTCAATCCTCTTAAATCCTTTAGTCTGGCAGGCATCAGGTCACTTAGCCGGTTTTGCTGATCCTTTAATCGAAAATAAAACATCCAACCAAAGATACCGTGCCGATAAACTGATTTTGGCGCATGATCCAAATCAGAAACCAGATGGCTGGAGCTTGGAACAGATGTATCAGTACATCATCGCCAACAAGATTAAAGACCCTGTATCAGGAACAACCGACTGGTTACCGATTAGAAAATTCAATATGATGTTCAAGACTTTCCAAGGTGTTATTGAAGATACGGCAAGCGAAGTCTATCTAAGACCAGAAACTGCGCAAGGAATTTTTATTAACTTCAAAAACATTCAAAGAGCAGCTAGAAAGAAAATCCCATTTGGCGTTGCACAAATTGGTAAATCGTTTAGAAATGAAATTACCCCAGGTAACTTTATTTTCAGAACTAGAGAATTTGAACAAATGGAATTGGAGTTCTTTTGTAAGCCAGGTACTGAATTGACATGGTTTGACTGGTGGTTAAACCACATGAAAGCATTCTTGCTTAATCTAGGCATCAAAGAAGAATATCTTAAATTTGAACCACATGCCAAAGAAGCATTGTCGCACTATAGTAATGCCACTACCGATATTGAATTCAAATACCCTTGGGGCTTTGATGAACTATGGGGACTAGCCAGCAGAACATCATTTGATTTAACGGCGCATCAGAATCTATCCAAGGAAGACATGAGCTATTTAGATCCTGAAACCAACGAACGCTATATACCTTATGTCATTGAACCGGCTGTTGGTGTCGAAAGACTAGCCTTAGTGTTCTTGTTAAACGGTTTAACTGAAGAAGTGCTTAAGGATGGCGATATTCGTCAAATACTGCATATTCATCCAGCACTGGCACCATATAAGGCAGCAATTCTGCCGTTGGTTAAAAAGGATCACAGCCAGAAGGCAACTGACATCTACAATCAACTGGCTGAATCATTTGATGTCGTTTATGATGAGACCCAAAACATTGGTAAAAGATATCGTAGACAGGATGCCATCGGTACACCGTTTTGTATCACCATTGACCATCAAACGATGGAAGATGATACCGTGACATTAAGATACCGTGACTCGATGGAACAAATCAGACTAGGCATTTTGGAGTTAGAAGGTTTTATTAGGGAGTCACTGAAGTTTTAAAAGGAGCCTTTAATGGAT
>CAZIZJ010000121.1:0-4096 GCA_964543675.1 uncultured Acholeplasma sp.
CAGTTGTTGAACCAGTATCATTACCAGATAAACCTGGTTTTATACTTGCAACACCAGCTTGGGACCAAGCACTTGGTCTAATTGAAGCAGATACTTTCTACAAGATCAGATATCAATTAGATGAAAGCACTCAATTTTCAATTGGTGTAGTTGGTGGTAGTGCATCAAATGACGAACCAACATATAACGATATTGTTACATTAACACCAGCTGACCCAGAAAACTTTGTTGCATGGTTAGAAGGTGGACAAGTGGTATCATTTGATCCGAACTATAAGTTCTCTGCATTATCTGATAGAGATTTTGAAGCATCTGAGGATGAGTTATTACTAGAGACAACACTAGTTATCCTACATGATGTAACAGGCATCAGAGATGGCTATCATTCATTTATTGGTTACATTTATTTACCAGATGGTTACGAACTTGTCGAAGCTGGTCTACTTTTAAGTGATGAGGAAGAAGCAGTTGTTTATGATACTGCAGATTATGTACTGAAGTCATCTGCATTCCATCCAACAACAGGTGAATTCTTAAGAAGTATTGAAGATGAAAATATGACTGAGTTTGTTAGAGCATATGCAATCGTTAGAGATACAGAAGATAACCTTTCTATCGTTTATAGTTTTATTGATGAAGAAGATGGTGAGGAAATACCAGAAGGATTTATTGGTATATCATCTGAACAAGAATTCCATGATGCTATCAAAGGCTTAAATGGATTTAGTTTAAGTGGCAAGTATTTCCTAACAAAGAATTTAGATTTTGCGAGTTTTGAGGGATGGAATACTATCAATGCAACGTTTAGTGGTGAATTTGATGGTAATAACAAGATCATTTCAAATATAGAAATATCACAAAATGCAGTTTATGGAATATTTGTTAGAACTGGTGCCAATGCTGTAATCAAAAACCTGACAATAAATAAATCATCAGTCACATCGACAAATAATCTTGCAGGATTATTAATTGGGCAGGTAGATGGCAATACTGTAGTAAGTAACATAACAATCATTGATTCAGGTGTACAAGGAAGTCAAAACAATGGTGTTGGATTGATTGCTGGCAGAACAAATAACGTTACATTGAGTGTTTCAAATATTCAGATTATTAATTCAACAGCCAAAAACCAACAAAAAAATGTTGGTGGTATAGTTGGAAGAGTTGATGGCAATACAACAACAATTAGCGATGTATATGTATATAAACTCAGAACTGAATCGGATAATACAAAAAATGACACTGGTGCAGGTTTGCTGATTGGTTATATAGTTGGTGGTAAATCTTCCGTTGTAAACATGAATCGCATAGTGGTACTCGACTCTAATGTTATGAAAGGAACTACGCAAGCAGTTATTGGATACTATAATGGTGCATCTACTGTCACGCTTAGTAATGTATTAATTCAAGCAACATTTGCAGCAGCAACAAGATCTGGATTTGCATGGCATAATGATACTAGTCCAACAGCAATTGATTTTTCTACTGTTTTCGTGGAGTTAAATAACGTTACAGTTCCAGGATCCAATTATAGAATGTTCAATCTTGATCCAACTAACGAAGTCGTAGTGAGTACATTAGACAATATTTGGTGGGAAACAAACTTACCATCAATATACAATAGTCCATTCTTTGCACATTTGTTTGAAGAGTAAATACTTTTAAAATTGAAGAATTTGAGGAGGATGATTCATGCCTTCTCTTTTCTTTTTTATGTACAAAATATATATGCAATATATACATATTAAAAAAAAGGTATTCAGTATAAAATAAACTATACTCACAGTCATGGAGGTTTTTTTGGTGAAAAAAATACTAATTATTTTAATAACGATATTTACAATGTTTTTAATTGTTGCTTGTGAGGAAACAGGACTTGATCTTGAATTCTTGTTTAACGAAGCAGCAGACAGTTATGTTATTGATACCGATTTAAGTGATGATATTTTAAATATTCCATCAACGATTTTAGTAGAAGATCTAGGTGAAATAGATATCTCATTTGTTAGTTCACATGCAAATGTCGTTCTATCTAATGGAACCATTGTCAGAGGAGAAAGTGATGTTACAGTAACAATAACAGTCACTTTTAGTCATAATGGATTTGAAAAATCAAGAGACTTTACAATTATCATTACTGGAACCGGAGTACCGGTTGTTAAGTACATTGTTACTTTCAACTCAGATGGTGGTAGTGTAGTTGCTTCACAAGAAGTAACATCTGGTGGCGCAGCTTCAATTCCTGCTGCACCAACTAAAGCAGGCTTTGAGTTTTTAGGCTGGTTCTTAAATGATGCCCAATACGACTTTGAAAGTGCAGTCACCGGACCAATTACTTTGGTTGCTAAATGGGAAGAAACACCTAATCCAGTAACCTATACCGTAACATTTGATTCAAATGGTGGATCTGTTGTTGAAAGTCAAACGGTTGAAGCAGGTGCACCTGCAGTAAGACCGACTGATCCAACCAAAACAGGGTTTACCTTTGTTCGTTGGCAGGATATCGTAATTTCAGCAAGCATTGCATGGGATTTTGATACACCAATTCAATCTAATACTACCTTAATTGCAATCTGGGAAGAAGACTTACCGGTTATAACCTATACATTAACATTTGAAACCAATGGCGGCAGTGCCATTGCTAGCCAAACAGTTGACGCAGGTCAGAAGTTTGTTAAACCTGAAGATCCAACCAAACTAGATGCTACTTTTGTTAACTGGTACAGTGATGCTGAGTTTAATAACGTATATGATTTTGAAGCGTTAGCATCAGCAGATTTAACCATCTATGCTTTATGGGAAACAAATGAACCAGTAATTCCTACATACACATTAACATTTGAAACCAATGGCGGTAGTGCAGTTACAAGTCAAACGGTTGACGAAGGTGAATTGTTTATTAGTCCAATGAATCCAATCCGTGAAGGTTATACCTTTGCAGGCTGGTTCATTGATGCAGATTTAGAAACGCTCTATGATTTTAATCAACTAGCATCAACCGATTTAACACTTTATGCGAGCTGGGAACTAGAAGCACCATTTGACACGGTTGTTTATGAACATCATTTTCCGACTGATGGTAAAACATCAACATTCTTAAGCTTTGATGCAACAAATAATACCGGTTCAAATTATGGTAGTTATACCTATAATGCTGTAACCTATACGAGTGGCTATAAAATTGATTCACAAGGAAAAATCCACTTTACAACAACCGAAGATGACTTACTACTTATTTTAGTCATCGGTAGAAGAGCGACCGGTGGTGGTGGAACTTTCCAAGGGGTATCCAACCTTAAAGTAGGAAGTACGGTAGAGACATTTACTGATCAATACGTTGAATTAGAAATTGCTTTACCAACTGCTGGTAGTTATACAATTGAGCGTAACAATGGTACTTCACAGGAATATGGTATATTCTTCTTAGGTATTTATAAACAAGGTCCAGTTACAGTCTATAAAACAGTAACCTTTGATTCACAAGGCGGAACAGCTGTTCTTGATAGACAAGTCGAATTAGGCTACCCAATTGCAGCACCAGCAGAACCAACTAAAGATGACTTGGATTTTGTTGGCTGGTCGCTATCACCAGAAACATTTATTCCATTTGACTTTGAAACGTATATTACTGATGATTTAACGCTTTATGCTTACTGGGCAGAACTAGAGACCTTTACAGTCATTGCAGATGGCGAAACGTATTTTGTTAAGGAAGGTAAATTACTACCGGCACTAAATCATACTTTCATTGAAGGTAAGATATTCTTAGGTTGGCTGCTTGGCGAAGAATCATTTGACCTAGATACACCAGTTACCAGTGATTTAATATTAGAACCAGAATATCGTGATGCCAATCTATATGAGTTAACCCTTGAATTAGATGGTGGTCTAATTGATGGTCCAACCGTTTCTGAATATTACGAATATCAGGATGTTACCGTACCAACGCCTACCAAAGATGGTCATATCTTTGTTGGCTGGTTTACTAATCCTGGGTTAACAGTACTCTTTACAGCAAGCAGATTAACAACTGATTTGACATTATATGCGAAGTTTGTTGATGAAAATGATGAGTCTGCACAACTAAACTACGGTG
>CAZIZJ010000122.1:0-3979 GCA_964543675.1 uncultured Acholeplasma sp.
TTTCGTTTGTGTGATTGCCGTTGCATTTCCAGATGAAAAAGTATTTTTGTTCAAAGGTATTTGGCATGGAACGATTAGTCATCAAAAAGAAGGCAGCAATGGTTTTGGCTATGATGCAGTGTTTATACCTGAGGGTCAAACAAAAACAGTGGCATCGTTAACGGCTGATTATAAAAGTGAGCATTCGCACCGCGCACTGGCATTAAAGAAAATGGTGGAGGGAAAAGATGAAATTATTAATTACTGGCGACATACATGGCAGAAGTGATATGTTGGAAAAAGTATTGAAACAGGTGGATGATTATGATCTGCATTTGAATACTGGTGATTTAGGACTTGATGTCAAAACGATTGAAGCTTCCAAGATGATTGCTGTTAAAGGTAATAATGATTATTATCAGGATTTACCGACCGAAAGACTGATTGAGCATCAAGGACTAAAAATTCTATTGACCCATGGACATCTCCAAAATGTGAAGTACGGATTAACTGAATTGATTGAGATGGCCAAAGAAATGAATGCTGATATATGTATATTCGGTCATACCCATGACGCATTCTACAAAAAGATTGACCACATTACGTTCATTAATCCAGGTAGCTTAAGTGGCTACCATGATAAAAGTTATGCAATATATGAGGAATGCAAGGTGAGCTTTATCAATGTCGATTGAAAATGAAATGATTAAAATTGCTGTTTCTGTGTTTAATGTCAAAGAAACAGAGGTAACTGTTGATTCAAGATTTAAAGGAGGTATGAGCAATTATACCTATTTAGTGCATGTCAAAGGAAACCCTTATGTCATCAGAGTGATTGGCGAAGGTGGCGAACCACTGGTCAATCCAGTAGTTGAAAAAAAACATTTAGATCTTATCAAAGATTTGAACATTTCATCAGAGGTTGTTTATTTTGATGAAAAGACTGGTATAAAGGTTTCGCATTATGTAGACGGTGAACCATTGTCAGTCGCATTTACCGATGCTGATTATGCTGAGGTTGCAGCAACCTTAAAAAAACTGCATCAATCAAAGATTGCTGGTGCCGACTACGATTTAAAAGGACGATTAAGAAAATACGAAAAGCTTTTAAAGGCGCCACCATCACATACATATCATATGTTAAAGATGTACTGGTTAAAACTGTATGATGAACTATATCAACATGAGACCAAGGTGTTTTGTCACGGCGATGCACAGCGCTCTAACTTTGTTAAAGGTAAAGATAAAATCTATTTACTGGATTGGGAGTTTGCCGGGCTAAACGATCCTTACTATGATATGGCATCATTCGGTACCATCGGATCTGATGAGGCAGAAAAACTATTGACTGTCTATCTAGGGAAGAAACCGACTGATAAATCTATAAGACGTCTTAATTTTTACAAAATGTTTCAAATGCTGCAGTGGCATGTTGTTGCCACGTATAAGCATGAAGCAGGCATGTCAGAAACATTGAAAATGGATTTTTCAAAAATCGCAACGATGTTTTTAAATTTTGCAGCAGAATTATTTGAAAAGATAAAAGGGTGATTTTATCAATCAACAAACTTTACTTCAGTTAGCTGCCAGCGACGAGGCACTGATTGAACTGGAAAACTACATCCAAACAACCACATTAACGGTCAGTCAGTATCAAACCGTTTTTGTGCGTTTACTCGAAGTAAAGTATGAATTAGAAAGATATCAAGCCGTTTATGACGAGGGTATCAGCTATCATAAAGAAAATAAGCATACCCAGCAAAAAGATGGTTTTGAACGATTGTTTGAACTGATCTTTTTAGCAGCAATCCAGTTGAAGCAATACGAGACAGCCTATCTTTATTATCAGGAAAGAAAAAATGCATTACCGGTTGTTAAAAGATATTTGGCAGAATTGAACTTAATTGAGTTCAAGCGTCAAACCCATCAACCATACATTACTGAAATTGAAGCACTCTTAAAAGATGTCATCCCAGAGGATGTCAGACTTGCCTTACTAAAAGACTTGATGCATATCTACTTGGCAGGTCACGAGGAAAACAAAGTACTGCCAGTGATTGATGCAATGAAGCGAATCGATCCAATGCATTCATATGTGCCAGACTATTTAAAAACATTGATCATTCTTAAAAATTATGATGAAGCCAAGAAAGTCGCTCAAAGCTATAAGGGACATCCAAAATACGATATGGATGCATTTTTGGCGTTATTAAAGGTTTATTTGCATGAAAAGGATTATCATAAGGCAACCATCCTTGATGCTGATTATCATGCCAGATTAGATGATATGGAAGCTCCTTACTTAAAAGAGGTTTACACGCTTTTAATGGAACTCTACACCACCTTAAATAACCGTCTGTCTTACGATGTTTACGCCAAGAAATTAAAGGCGTTAACCAAAGATGAAAAGAAGGTTAAAGAAAAAACTGATGAAGTGACCAAAGATAAAATAGTTAGTCCATCTAGTCAGTTCAAACCACAAGCCAAAAAGTCAAAAGACAATTATCAGCAGATGAATGTCTTAATTGATTTATTGACTTTTGCTCATCAGATCTCTGAAACCAAAAACCTCAGGGATTTCTTAAGAAATTTCTTTATGAAGGCAGATGAATTCGTTGGTGTCAAAGACTATTTGGTTTTCAGCAGTAAAGATGAAATGCTTTATCACTACAAGAAAGAAAGACTATATGATAAGGCACTGGTGTCATCCAGTTATAAGGATACTGTCGTTGGCGAGGTTTTAAAAGATGGTGAAGAACGATTTGGAAAACCGTCTTCATTGACATTTAATAAAAATGTCTTGACCCAAAAAGACTTTGAAGATTCGGTTTTATACATTTATGCCTACTCATTATTTGATTTAGGTGCGTTTGTTGTTTACCTGGATAAGGATGTCATCGATCCTGCACGCTATTTCGACCTTTTTAAAGGCATTTCAGCGATTATCTATGCAGTCTTGACTGATGATGAAAAAAGGGTCAAATTACGCCTTCAAAATGATTTTTTAAACAAGATTATTACATCTGATTTAATGCCTTTAAGAATCATGAGTGAGCATCAAAGCACTTTTAACATTGCCTCCCAAAGATTACTTAATGCCGATAGTCACATGCCATATGAAGCTTTCTTAAGAAATCTTGGTATTCACGAGGTTAAAAGCTATGAAGATACTTTTAAACGGTTGATTGCCAAAGGCGGATTATTTGATGCCATCACCTATCTTTACAATGGAAAGCAAATACGAGAGAAAATGGTTTCAATCCTTGATGCAGACGAAGTGAAGATCGTTTCAGTCTTTGAAGACTTATCTGGTTATTACGAAGAAAAGAGCAAGCTAGTGATGGAAGCAACCGTTGATTTTGAAACATCGCTTCAAAATTTGAATGCATTGAATCAAAGATTGCCTGAACTGATTAAGGACAAGGGTTCTTTCATGTTGATTACTTTTAATGAATCGATCTTGCCGATTTACGGCTATGACGATACATTAAGATTTTTCAAAGAGTTCGGTCAACTGACGAAAAAGTTTTTTGAAGTTGGAGAGGTTTACCGCTTTTCCATGTACCAGTTGTTTGTCTATATACCGATGAATGATATTCGCAGTGTTACCAAAACGGTTAAAGACTACATAAAGTATTTGGATACTTATGTATCTCAGGTCATTTCATATGAAAAGTTCAACCCTAAGCTATCAATCATTAGATATCCGGTTGTCACCGAGGAAAAGATACCGGCAAAACTGTTTAGATATTTGGAGTTGTCCCTTGATTATCTTAAACGTCAAAACAGCGGTGAGGCATATTTGTTCTTTGAACATAAGATTTATGAAGATGAAGTGTTTGAACAACAGGTCATCAATTATTTGAATCAAGCGATGGATCAAAATCAGTTATCGCTGGCATTCAATCAAATTATTGATATTAAGAGAAACATTGTTTGGCAATATGAATCTGATTTGATGCTGGATCATTTGCATATTGATTCAAGGTATTTGTTGTCG
>CAZIZJ010000123.1:0-3930 GCA_964543675.1 uncultured Acholeplasma sp.
ATTCTTTTTTGTATTCAACTGTTGTTTTGGTATAAAACTTATCTAATGTTAGGCTAATTGATGAAGTCAGCGGCAAATTCCATGCTATGTTTTTCTTTCCCCAGTATTTGATGAAGGCGATATTGACATTCGCTTTAGCCGTTTGTTTCATGTGATAATTTCCTTTAGATCATAAAACCAAGTAAAGGCTGCGCCATTGGTTCTTAAAGCATCAGAAATTAAGATTGCCTGTTCAGCGTTTTTGGTTAAGGCAATCATGCAGCCGCCTTTACCACCACCGGTTAACTTAGCACCTAGCGCACCATTTTTTAATGCAACCTCAACTAAATTTTCTAGTTTGTCATCAGATACATGAATACTTCTTAACAGTTGGTGCGCCTCAGTCATCGCTAGTCCTAGTCTAATGACTTCATTGTTTTCTAAATATGTTTTAACGTCATTGGTTAATTCTTCTAAACGGTCCATGATTGGATTAATGACCGTTGGATTGTCGTTCCAAAGTTTTTTGACTTCACTGACAGCTTCTTTAGTCAATCCCATTTTTCCAGTATCAGCAACGACAATCACTGCATCCATTCTTAAAGGAATCAATGATTTACCAAAGCCTTTCTGATAAAAAACAGCCTGACCTGAAGCGATGGTTGTCGCATCAAGTCCTGATGGGTTCACATGATGGATTTGTTCAGCAATATCAACAAAATGATTTAATCTTTCTTGAGATAATTCGATTTTATAGGCATCAAATAATGATTTGACCATAGCAATTGATACAGCTGCAGACGAACCTAAACCTCTTTGAGCCGGTAAATTCGATTCAATTTTAATATGGATACCATGAAATGGTTGTTTTAAATAGAGTAAAACAATATTAATCAATTGTTTAATGCCATAAAGTTCATCGGGTGCATCTTCTAGTGGTCCTATATGGTAAAGACAATCAATACTCACTGGTTGATCGGTCTTAAAGATTCTTGATGTAATTTGTGCTTGCTTAAAAGGGAGTGCGATTGCAGGTTTTCCGTAAACTACTGAGTGTTCACCCATCAAAATGATTTTTCCGCTTGCGACTCCTTGTCCAAAATCGACCATATCATTTGCTCACTTTCTACACCCATTATATCATAATATGATACAATGAAACTAATCAATTGCCGAAAGGAAAAAAGACGATGTCACAAATATTATTATCCTTAACAGTTAGAAATTTTGGTACCATGAAAATTGAGCTTTATCCTGAAATTGCACCCAATAGCGTTGCCAATTTTCTAAATTACGTAGAAACTGAATTTTATGATGGATTAATCTTTCACCGAATCATTAAAGGCTTCATGATTCAAGGTGGCGGATCAAACAAGAAAGGCAACCCAATTCATGGTGAGTTTCGTGCCAATGGCTTTGAAAATACCTTGAAACATACGAAAGGTGTCCTTTCAATGGCAAGAACCTCAGATCCTAACTCTGCGACTTCACAATTCTTTATCATGCATCAGAATGCACCACACTTAGATGGGGCATATGCTGCCTTTGGTAAAGTAATTGAAGGCATTGAAGTTGTTGACAAGATTGCTTTAGTAAGAACTGATGCGGGCGATAAACCGATTGATGATGTTATTATCGAGAAGTTCATCGTTTTAGAAAAGAATGTTAGCGTACCAGCAGTCAAATACGTATGAAAAAGGTTGTCGTCATCGGTGCATCCAATATTGATTATTTAGCCCATAGTTTCACTGATATCGTAATGAGCGATTCAAATCCAGGATATATTTATAAATCTTGGGGTGGTGTCGGTCGTAATATTGCTGAAAGTTTAGCTAGACTTGGTATTAAACCAACGCTACTTACAGCGTTAGGCGATGATGCAGAGGATTTCATTATGATGGCAAAATCAATTCAGCTCAATTTGATTTATCAAAGAGTTGCACAAACACCTAGTTATTTGGCGATTCATGATAAATTCGGTAATTTAGTGAGTGCTGTTGCAGCCATGGAAACGGTAAAAAAGTTAAATCCTGCTTTTTTAAGAAAACATCACGAACTCATTTATACTGCTGACATCCTTGTCATTGATGCCAATTTATCCGATGAAACCCTATCCTACATATTCAAGAATTATGCGTTGCCAATATATGTTGACTTGGTGAGTTCTGCCAAAGCAGTTAAATTCATGCCTTATCTTTCAAAGATTCACACGATAAAGATTAATCCTTTAGAAGGAAAAGCCTTAACTGCGTTTGACGACCCACTGCAAATCGGACAAGTCTTGTTGAATAAAGGCATTCAAAACATCTACTTGACATTAGGCAAAGAAGGTTCTTACCACTTCACAGCCGATCAGACTGACTTCTACCACAAAATCCTAGATCATAAGATTGTCAACGACACTGGCGCTGGCGATGCATTTTATGCTGGTACCATATTTGCCGAATTGCTTGGCATCAATCCACTTAAAACAGGCACTATTCTTTCACATTTGACACTTCAATCAAAAGATTCAGTCTATAAAAGCATTAGATCCAGTCAGCTCATCGCGATGGTTAAGGAGTGATTTTATGAACCAATTTATGGATATTCATCCAAAAGTCTTGCTGGCATTAAAAAAAGGTCTGCCAGTTGTTGCATTAGAATCAACAATCATTTCTCACGGCATGCCTTACCCTAAAAATGTTGAAATGGCATTATCGGTTGAAAAGATTGTTGAGCAAGAGGGTGCAGTACCTGCAACTATTGCTATTTTAGATGGCAGAATCAAAGTGGGTTTAACGCCTGATGAAATTACTAAACTTGCTCAACTCAAAAACATCCTAAAAGTATCTAAACGCGATATGTCCTACTGTATATCCAAAGGATATAATGGTGCTACGACTGTTTCTGCAACGATGTTGATTGCAGCGATGGCAGGCATTAAAGTGTTTGCAACCGGTGGTATTGGTGGTGTTCACCGTGGTGCACAAGAGACATTTGACATTTCAAGAGACCTAGAGGAACTGGCAAATGAAAATGTCTGTGTTGTTTGTGCTGGCGCGAAATCTATTCTTGATTTATCGCTTACTTTAGAGTACCTAGAAACCAAAGGGGTTGAGGTCATTGGTTATCAGACCGATGAAATGCCTGCTTTTTATACAGAGACATCTGGTTTTAAGGTGGATTACAATTTAGATACGCCCAAAGATATTGCAAAACTATTGAATGTCAAATGGAACCTACCGTTAAAAGGCGGCGTCGTTGTTGCTAATCCAATTTCGTCTTTACATGCAATGGATAAAGCAGTCATTGATAAAGAAATTATTCTAGCACTGGAGTCAGCCAAAAAAGACGGTATTACTGGCAAATCAATTACACCCTATCTTTTAAAGAAAATCGAGAACTTAACTGGTGGTCAAAGTTTAGCAGCAAATATTCAACTCATGTATAGCAATGCCAAGCTTGCAGCCCAAATATCGGTTGCACTTGCTGAAATCTAGTTAAAATCATTAAAAACACTTTTGTTTTTGTATCGTTTCGAGCATTATTTTTCCGCTTAATAAAGCCAATGAATAGCTTTTAAAATAAAATGTTGTGTTTTGTTTGCATATTTTTACTTTTTCTAATATAATATAGTAAATAATTTAATGTAGTATTATGGGCAAACTTATGGCAACATAAGGACGCAAAGCTATAGGGCCTTAATTTTAGTGGCAGCCAGTTGCAAATCAATTAGACATTGATTTCGAGGCTGCTTTTATTTTGTACTTACATTTGGAGGTTAATGTAATGTCACAAAGACTTAGTGTATCATTGCTAGTTGTGCTTGTTATAGCGATTTTGTATACCTTATCCATTTCATATTCATATTGGGCAGCAATTAACCAACATGCCAATGTATACATTAGTATTGATGGCATACATGAAGCAGGACTCTCAGTTGATCTGTTAGCAGATGATTCGAATAAT
>CAZIZJ010000124.1:0-2201 GCA_964543675.1 uncultured Acholeplasma sp.
TAATGAATGAATAGCTTTTTAGCGGTAACGCTTGCATTAAACTGGTTTTCAATATAGGTGAATAAGGTGTGAATCAGCGGTGTATTGTACTTATTTTCATATTGAATCAGTGATTTCAATGATAGATTCATATAATCTTTTAATGCGTCATAATCAATGTTTCTTAATAGATTCAAAAGACGCATGCTGTCTTCATTAAATAGACTGACATTCAAATCTTTGTTTTCAATATGAATAAGTGCATCAGATAAAAGGGTATATGTTTTAGACATTTCTGCCGTCTCAGAAATCAAATTCGAATAAGTCAGTTTAATATCGTGCGTTTTATACTTCTGTTTAATAATTTGATAAATGTTTTTAATGCCTTCATCCGGAACCTTTAATTCGTTGGCATTAATGATAATCAATAGTTGATCATTAAAAACAGTATATCTGACCTCATCACCACCCAAACGCAGTTGATCAATGCATAAAAGACGTATATGCTCAAGAATTTGCGGGGTGATCATATTCTTTTTATGCTGTTTGATGGTGATGATCATTAAAACAATCGGAAAATTGATGTTCCATGAGTATCTTTTGGATAATTCAATCAATTGTTCATTGGTATAATCACTTGACGGATTCGAAATAAAGTTAATCAAGAATTGATGCTGTTTTAAGGTGTTTTCGATTTTCTTTTGATAAACAATGATAATCAGTAATTTAAATACTTCGATATAGTTATGCAAAATGTGTCTTTTATCTTCTTTAGCCGTAATCACAAATCGGTAAATTGGATTACCATCGTAAACCACATCCTCCGTGTAATAGAGCGTGTCATCAATCCGTTGGAAAAGATTGGTTGAGGTTTTATATTGGTTAAAATAATTATTAACGGTTTTATTGGTATAATATGTTTTTTTATTTTCGATATTATAAAACAATATTTCAATATTGGGAATTTTGCTGGCAATCTGCATTAACGTTTCGGTTGACGGTTTATCATAGACTTGTTTCAAAAGCGATGAATAGTCATAATCAAAGGTTGCCTCTGAGTAATCCTTGTTTTGCATCTCACTTAAAATACTGTAGAAAAGCAGTGAAAGATTGACATCATAATCCAAGGTAATGATCGGTATACCAAGCTGTTCTGCTGTTTCAATGATGTTTTCAGGAATGACTTCAATATAGCGATTCAGTTTAATCAGGATGCCGGCAGTTTGTCTCCTATAGAGCGTCTGAAGCAGTTTTTCAAAGACTGAAACCTCATTTTTGACAGGATAAAAAGTCGTTAGAATTAAACTATTCTCAATAATATAGTTTTCAAAATCCGGCGTTTCTAAAATAGAAATACTTTCGATTTTCCGTTCAAGATTGTCTTTACCAGACAAGATACTATATGATTTAAAAACTTGTAAAGATATTAAATCTTTAATCGTTGTTTGCATATGATCACCCAAGACAATTATATAATATATTATTAAAATTCAACAAATCTAAAGCGTTTTTATTAGCAATACTTCATAATTACTTAGAAAGTATTTTTATATATAATGTCTTTATACGGGGGTGTATAAAGTGAAACTATTTGTTAAAAGCGACTGGAATGGATTCTTTGGTCTTTTTACCAATAATCTAACAAATATTCTAGTCATGGCAAGTCTACTGACGGTTGTCGTTGGTCTTCCAGATAATGTTGTTTATGGCATGATTTTGCCGGCTGTTGGTTTTTCTATTTTGATTTCAGCAGCATATTATACTTACATGGCAGTCAAACTGGCTAAGAAAGAACAGCGAGCAGATGTCACTGCAATGCCTGCAGGAACATCAGTGCCGCATATGTTCTTAATTGTTTTTATGATCATTGGTCCGGTTTACTGGGCAACTAATGACCCATATTTAGCATGGGCTGCCGGTTTGGTGTGGTCTTTGTTTGAAGGTATTGTTGAACTTGCCGGTGTTGGCATTGGTCCACTCTTAAGAAAATACGTACCCAGAGCAGCATTGCTTGGCTCGCTTGCCGGCGTATCAATTACCTACATATCGTTGAATCCAGCATTTGGCGTATTTGCAGTTCCATATATTGGTTTAGTGACCCTAGCAGTTGTATTACTAGGCTGGGTTGGACATGTTAAGATGCCGTTTAATTTGCCAGCTGGTTTAGTAGCGATTCTTTTAGGGATTGTTGTTGGATGGTCAAGCGGCTTAATGTCTTTTGA
>CAZIZJ010000124.1:2211-3866 GCA_964543675.1 uncultured Acholeplasma sp.
GTCTTTTGAGGCACTCACGGTATCATTTGACAGTTTAACATTTGCCTTGCCAGTACCAAGAATTCAGCCATTCTTTGATGGTTTTGAATCAGCAGTACCATTTTTGATTGCCGCCATTCCTTTAGGTATTTATAACTTCTTTGAGGATATGGATAATGTCGAATCAGCTGAGGTTGCAGGTGATAGTTATAGTACAACCGAAATCATGTTAGCAGACGGCTTAACAACAATCGTTGGATCACTATTTGGCAATCCATTTCCAACAGCCGTATTTATCGGTCATGCAGGTTGGAAATCAACTGGTGCCAGACTTGGCTATTCGCTTTTAGGTGCGATTGCCATCTTTGTCTTAACATTGACTGGTTTGATTTCAGTACTGCTTAATGTCATTCCAGTAGTTGCCATCCTGCCAATTCTTATTTACATTGGCTTAGTCATTACATCACAGGCATTTACTGAGGTGGAGCATAAATATGCACCTGCTGTCGTGTTAGCGATTATTCCAGCGCTTGCAGACTGGACAGCAAATGCAGTCAATATTGCACTAGGCGCTGCAGGGACCGATGCTGGTACGGTTGGTTTTGATGCACTGAATCAAGCAGGACTTAATTACTTTGGCATGATCAGTTTAGGAGCCGGCAGTATTATTGTAGGGATGATTCTTGCAACCATTGCTGTCTTTATTATTGACAAGAAGTTTAGTCATGCAGCATTTACTGCATTTTCAGCTGCTATTCTTTCATTCTTCGGTATTATCCATGCAGAAAGCGTTGCTGTAAATGCCAATCTAGAAATGACCATTGGTTATGCTGCTATCGGAATGATCTTTATCGGTTACATGATTCATACAAATAACAAGCAAAGAAAGGAGGTATTAAATGAGAGCGTATCAAGTTGAAGCAAAACCATTTACATTTGATTTTGATTTGAATCGCACAGCATTGATCATTATTGATATGCAGCGTGATTTTTGTGAGTTCGGTGGTTTTGGTGAAGCGTTAGGCAATGATATTACACCAACAAAATCAATCATTCCAACTGTCAGAAAGATTTTAGACGCGGCACGCGATAAGAAAATGTTCATTATTCATACCAGAGAAGGTCATAGAGCAGATTTATCTGATGTGCCAAAAGCAAAGAAAAGACGTTCTTCTGCCATTGGCGAAGATGGACCAATGGGCAAAATCCTGATCCGTGGCGAATATGGACATGATATTGTCGATGAATTAAAACCATTGCCGAATGAAGTGGTTATTGATAAACCAGGTAAAGGCGCATTTTATCAAACGGATTTACATTTGATTTTACAAAACAATCAAATTGACTCTTTAATTGTTTGTGGCGTCACTACCCACGTGTGTGTTCACACGACAATTAGAGAAGCAAACGATCGTGGTTATGAATGTTTAATGATTGAAGATGGAACTGCTGCGTTCGACGAAAGAGATCAAGAAGCAGCAATTCGCATGATCAATCAGCAAGGTGGCATCTTTGGTTGGACAACAACCAGCAATTTATTGATTAAAGAATTAAAAAAATAAAAAAGGGGAAAGAAAATGTTTAACAGATTAAAGGGTGGAACACCATGGTGGGTCAAAGGCGACCTCAATGGGTTCTTCGGCTTATTTTCAAATGTTTTAACAAACTTCCTAGCA
>CAZIZJ010000125.1:0-3848 GCA_964543675.1 uncultured Acholeplasma sp.
GCAATCGGATATTTGTTGGTCATTAAAAAAGTTTGGTATCCATCGATGATACTTTGAGAAATGGCATAGTTTCTAACGTATCTATGATTAATGAAAACATTGACATCATTTCTTCTTGACCTTGCATATTTTGGATCAATCAAATAGGCATCAACTTTGATTTTTCCGATGCTGGTTTCTAAATGCTTCATGCCATCGTTGGTGTTTCTGCCAAAGATATGTTCAATCAATGCATGCATCGAATGATTGCCTAAGGTTGATTTAACCTCTTTTTCATCAATCACTAACTTAAAAGCAATCCCAGGATGAGAAAGTGCCAGTTTTTCAAAGACGTCAACAATGGCATTTTTCTCAGCATTTTCACTGCGTAAATATTTAAATCTAGCCGGTGTATTATAAAACAGTTCACGTACCAATACTTTGGTACCTACATTCATTGATGCACTGCCTGAATCAACGACTTGAGAGTTTTCTATTTTAACGAAGTTACCGTCCTGATTTTTGGTTCTAGACTGTATTTCTAGTTTGGCAACTGAGGCAATCGACGGCAACGCTTCGCCTCTAAAGCCTAAGGTTGAAATTTGGTTCAAGTCACTTTTGTTGAATACTTTGGACGTCGCATGACGCAAAAAAGATAGATGCAAATCATCTTTATCCATGCCAGAACCATTATCGGTGACGATAATCGATTCTAGTCCAATATGATTGATTTCAACAAGGATATTGGAGGCATTTGCATCAATTGCATTTTCAACTAACTCTTTAACGACCGATGATGGTCTTTCAACCACTTCACCGGCTGCAATCAGATTAGCAAGTGCCATATCCATTAAAGCTATTTTACGCATCATTCACCTTTTTATTTCTTGTTTTTTAATAAGGACTGTAAATACTTTAATCTAACCAGTGCATCGACTGGTGTCAAACGATCAATGTCAATGTTTTCCAGTTCAGAAAGTAAGTTCTTGATTTCAGCTGGAATAATCTGTTCTAATTTAACTTCTTCTTCAAAAGCGAATAAGTCAAATCCTTTTTCTTTTGAAGCTTTTTCTAGTTTTCTTAAAATAGTTTTCGATCTGGCGATAATCTTTTCCGGCAAGTGCGCAAGTGCTGCCACTTGAATACCGTAAGATTTATCTGATGCACCAGGTTCTACTTGGTGCAAGAACACCATTTTATCTTTTTCTTCTTTGGCTTTGACATGGAGATTAGTGACATTTTCTAAAACATCTGCCAAATTGGTTAATTCATGGTAATGGGTGGAAAACATCATTTGTGACTTAATGTCTTTTTGAATGTATTCAATCATCCCTTGAGCCAGTGCCATGCCGTCATAGGTTGCAGTACCTCTACCGATTTCATCAAATAAAATAAGTGAATTGGATGAAGCCTTAGTCAGTGCCTCATTGGCTTCAACCATTTCAACCATGAATGTTGATTTACCGCCTGAAATGTCATCCGATGATCCGATTCTGGTAAAAATCGCATCATAAATTGGTAAACTCGCTCTGCTTGCTGGTACAAACATACCGGTTTGTGCCATAATCACGATTAAGGCAAACATCCGCATATAGGTCGATTTACCACTCATATTAGGACCGGTTAAAATAAATATTTCATTGGGTTTCATCGTGATATGATTGGCAATGAATTCAACATGCTTTTCAACCACTGGATGTCTGCCTGATTCTATTTCAACCATTCTTGATGCAGTTAACTTAGGTCTGACATACTGATAACTATCAGCAACGACAGCCAGCGCCAAATAGGTATCAACCAAGGCAATCCCTTGACTGAGTTCCTGCAGACTGACAATATAATGCTGAGTCTTTTCTTTAATCTCTATGAATATTTCATATTCTAGCGCTTCTGACTTTTCCTTGGCATGAAGCAGTTTATCTTCCTGAACCTTTAAGTCATCGGTAATATATCTTTCGCCAGTAGATAGTGTTTGTTTCCTAATGTAGCCAAACTCGTCTTTAATCAGTGACATGTTGCCTTTGGATACTTCAATGTAGTAACCAAAAACTCGGTTATAGCCAATCCGAAGATTCTTGATGCCAGTTCTTTCTCTTTCTTTGGCTTCAAAATCTGCTAACCAGTTTTTCCCGTGGGTTGAAATATCTTTTAATTCATCTAAATCCTGATTATATCCTTGCTTAATCATGCCACCTTCTTTAAGCAAGATTGGTGGTTCTTCAACCAAGGCAGCATCTAATAAATCGTATAATTCTTGATGAACCAATAACTTTTGATTGAGTTCATCGATTAAATGATTTTGATAACTTGCTAGAACGGTTTTTAATTCTGGGATTCTTGCCAAAGTGTTTTTAAGTTGTACCAAATCTCTGGCATTGGTATTGTTTGATGCGATTCTACCGACCAAACGGTTAATATCATAAATATAGTCGAGTACCGTCTCTAACTTGGTTCTCGGTTCATACATTCTAAATGCTTCAATGTAGTCGTATCTTTCTTCAAGCATTGCTTTATCTTTTAAAGGATGGGTTAAGTAGTATCTTAATAGTCTTGAACCCATCGCTGTTTTGGTTTTATCAATCCAATAAACTAAGGTGGACTTCGGCTGACCAGATAAAGACTCAGTCAATTCAAGATGTTCTAGAACATGACTGTCTAAATGCATGTATGCCTTGATTTTAGTTTCAACAAAAGGCATTAAATGCGATAGCTGCTGTTTACTTTGGGTTACTAAGTAATTAAGCAGTAAAGAAGCTGTCTGTTTGGCAGCTTTAGATGCCAAGTTTTTGACAAGTCCAAGATTCTTAATATCGTCATCAGCATAAACCGATAAAACGATTGCTTGAGACGTAAAGTAGTCAACAAGCGTTTTATCTGCTAAGTTGGATAAAACCATTTCTTTGAGTTTAACGTTTTTAATTTCATCAAGCAGTGCATCCTTGCTTAAACCTTCCAAAATGAAGGTATCACCCGTTGAAATATCGGCATACGCAAAAGCATAACCATATTCAGTTAATTTGGCTGCACCAATGAAATTGAATTCTGATGCCATTAAAATACCATCATCAATAATCATTCCAGGTGTAATAACCTTGATGACATCTCTTTGAACCAAACCTTTGCCGGCTTCTGTAATCTGCTCAGCAATCGCAATCTTAAATCCTTTAGACACTAATTTTTGAATGTAGATCTTGGCTGCATGGTAAGGAATGCCGCACATCGGTACTTTGACGCCGGCATCTCTTGATGTCAAGGCAATTTCTAAAACCTTGGATGCAACAAGTGCATCATCAAAAAACATTTCATAGAAATCACCTAGTCTAAAAAAGACTATCGCATCGGCGTAGTCTTCTTTAAGGCGAATATATTGTTGCATCATTGGAGTATATTGATGAATATCTTCCATAATGCCTCCTAAGCAATTTTTTTATGCCATCTCGTGGGAAGAACCAAAGATTGGAATAATCACTGAATCACGTAACCATGGTCCGATAAATTCAATGTTTTCATAGCCGTATGTTACATCCATTCTCCATATTGCATATAAACCTAAGAAGAGTAAGCATGAAATAACAATGAGCCAGCCAAACACTCCAAACAATGTACGAAGAAAACCTTTTTTACCTTTAGTGGTTCCAGTGCCGATTCTACCACCTAAGTTATTGATGGCTTCAACAATTCTACCAACTTGATCATTTGGATCTAATACTTCTTTTTCTTTACCTCTGGATAGTACTGCGATGAAAGCGAATAATCCAGTTAAGACCACACCAGTAACCAGTGTAATCAGACCCCAGAAGAATACTTCGCCACGTTTGACCTTCTTGGAAGCAAATCGTAGAGCCGCAATCGCATTAATCAAGAATAAG
>CAZIZJ010000126.1:0-929 GCA_964543675.1 uncultured Acholeplasma sp.
ATTCACTTTCTGCCATCAAATATGCAAAAGTCCATCCAATCTATGATGAAAAAACTGGACTGATTACTGATTTTGAAACAGTTGGTGATTATCCTAAATACGGTAACAATGACGATAGAGTAGATAGTATAGCAATCGATATCGTTGAAAGAATTATGAAAAAGATCCGTTCAAACTACACCTATAGAAACTCCGTACCGACAATGTCAGTATTAACCATTACATCCAATGTGGTTTACGGTAAACACACTGGTAACACACCGGATGGCAGACGCTATGGTGAACCGTTTGCTCCAGGTGCTAATCCAATGCACGGCAGAGATAAATCAGGTGCATTAAAATCATTATTGACGGTTGCTAAAATTCCTTTTGAAAACTGTCAAGACGGTATTTCAAATACCTTTACGATTATTCCTGCTGCACTTGGTAAACAAGTAAGCATCGAAGGATCAATTGTTCATCTTGAAGATGATGTTCAAGTAAAAAATTTAACACATCTTTTAGATGGATATTTTGCATCCGGCGGCTATCATTTAAATGTCAATGTATTTAATAGAGAAACACTAAAGAATGCATTCTTGCATCCTGGATTATATCCTAACCTAACAATCAGAGTTTCTGGCTATGCAGTCAACTTTTCAAATCTAACCAACGAACAGAAGCTTGAAGTGATGCAGCGTACGTTCCATGATGGACTATAAACAAGAACTTTTAGGTAATGTACATTCTATCGAAACGCTTGGCGCATTTGATGGGCCAGGCATCAGATATGTACTGTTTTTACAAGGTTGTCCACTAAGATGTAAGTTTTGTCATAATAGAGATACCTGGGGCACCCATGACAATAGACTGATGACTACCGATGAAATCCTTAACGACTACAAAAGATATAAAGCCTTTTATAAAAGTGGTGGCTTAACGGTATCTGG
>CAZIZJ010000126.1:939-3843 GCA_964543675.1 uncultured Acholeplasma sp.
AGGCAACACTGCAGTTAGAGTTTTTAACCGAACTATTTAAGAAAGCCAAAGCACAGGGTATTCATACGTGCCTAGATACCTCTGCCGGAACCTTTAGTGAAGCAAGAATTGAAGCATTTGATGAATTATTGAAATATACGGATTTAGTGTTGCTGGATATCAAGCATATCGATAATGAAAGACATAAGTGGTTGGTTGGTGCACCAAACACCAATATCCTGAAATTTGCCAAGTATTTGGATCAAAAGAAAACACCAACTATTTTAAGACATATTTTATTGCCATACATTAACTCTCAAGAAGAATACTTAGTTAAGTTAAGAACTTTTATTGATGGATTAAGCAATATGGTAGGAATTGATGTACTACCGTATCACAAACAAGGCATTAAGAAGTGGGAACAAATGGGTCTGGTCTATGAATTACCAGATACACCAGAACCAACCAAAGATTTAGTATTATATGCAGAAAAGATTTTGAAAGACAATTATCAATACATGAAGCAATAAACCACGAGTAATCGTGGTTTTATCATATAAAATGTTTCATGAAAAAGTTATCTAATTTAAGAATATACATAATAAAATGTATAATAAAAGTATCTAGTGAACAGATACTTTTATTTTTAGGGGAATATACATGACAAAATATGAATATTTAAAACAGGTATTAAATATCAAAGAAGAAGAAATTGAAAGTTACGGTAGAGATAAGTTTAAAATCAATCTATCTTTAGCCAAAAGATTAAAAGATCAAAAAGATGGCAAACTGATTTTAGTTTCAGCATTAAATCCAACATCCAGTGGCGAAGGAAAAACTACCGTTTCCATTGGACTTGCTCAAGGGATTAACAAACTCGGCAAGCGCGTAATGCTGGCATTAAGAGAACCATCAATGGGTCCGGTCTTTGGTATGAAAGGTGGAGCTACTGGTGGCGGTGTTTCATCATTGGAACCAGACATCGATATCAATCTGCATTTTACCGGTGATATACACGCGATTACTGCAGCCAACAACTTGTTGTCTGCTGTCATCGATAATCACGTTTATTTTGGCAATGAATTAAAGATTAAAGAAATCTATTGGCAGCGTGCGCTGGATGTCAATGACAGAAGCCTAAGATCGATTGAAACAAAAACCAGAACCGATGGATTCACCATTACAGCAGCATCTGAGGTGATGGCTATTTTAGCACTTGCTAAAGACTTTCCTGATTTAAAAGAAAGACTATCCAACATCTTAGTTGGCGTTAATGAAAACGAAGAAAACATCTTCGTGAAGGATTTAGGCTGTCAGGATGCTTTGGCACTGGTATTAAGAGATGCGATAAAACCTAATTTAGTGTTTGCTAAAGAAATGGTGCCGGCATTTGTTCATGCCGGACCTTTCGCCAACATTGCACATGGATGCAATAGTGTGGTGGCGACCTCACTTGCTTTAAAGCTAAGTGACTATGTGGTTACAGAGGCGGGATTTGGTGCTGATTTAGGTATGGAAAAATTTCTGCATATCAAACAACCACTTTTATCAACAAAGGTCGCGGTTGTGGTTGTTGTTGCAACCATTAAAGCACTTAAATTACATGGTGGTGTATCAGAGGATAGTTTAGATAAAACAGACGTAAATGCCCTTGCTAAGGGATTAGAGAACATTGAAAAGCATTTAGAAAATATTAAGTTTTTAGGGATGAACGGGGTTGTTGCTTTAAATAAATTTGCAAGCGATGCTGAGGAAGAATTAGCATTCTTAAAAGAATGGGCAAATAAAAACAATGTTAAATTTGGTATCTCTGAAGGCTTCCTTTATGGAGGAGATGGCACTAAAGATTTAGCTGCACTTGTTTTAGAGGAAGCAGAAAAAGGTAGCAGATTTAAACCGCTTTATCAATATAACGAAAATCATGAAGAAAAGATTAGGAAGATTGCTACAACCATTTATGGTGCAGACGATGTTATCTTTTCAAAGAGAGCAAGTAAAAAACTAAACCAGTTCAAGGATTTAGCTTTTCCTATTTGTATTGCTAAAACACCACTTTCTTTAACTGGTGATGCTAGTCTTAAAGGAAGACCTAGAAACTTTGTATTAGAAATCAGCAACGTCAAAATATCTTATGGAGCAAGACTTATTGTTGCCTTAACCAAGGGCATTAATGTCATGCCCGGATTAAATGAACATCCACGGGCACTTGATTTTAGAGTGGATGACGAAGGGGAGATTATAGCGTGATCTTAAATGGTAGAGAAACAGCAGATAGACTCAATGAAGCACTCAGACAAAAGGTATTAAAACTAGCATCTAAACCAAGACTAGAGATTATACTAGTCGGTAACAATCCAGCTAGTGAATCCTATGTCAAAGGGAAACTCCAGACTGCAGAAAAACTTGGCATGGAAGTCAATATTACCCATTTATCAGAAACTGCAGCAGAGTCTGAAGTTTATGATTTAATAAGTAAGTTTAACAAAGATAAAAAAATAAATGGCATTTTACTGCAATTACCACTGCCTAAACATTTAAACAGTGATTTTTTGATTGAATCCATTGACTATAAAAAAGATGTTGATGGTTTTCATACGATGAACCAAGGACTGCTTTTCCAAAAGAAAAAAGGGATAAGACCAGCAACACCACTTGGCATTATGATGTTGCTTGATGCATATGAGATTCCAGTTGAAGGAAAACACGTGGTTATTATCGGTAGAAGTCAAATTGTTGGTGCGCCACTTTCTAAAATGTTTTTAGATAAAAACGCAACAGTAACGATTACCCACTCAAAAACCAAAGACTTGCCAAGTATTACTAGACAAGCGGATATTTTGGTTGCAGCAATCGGACAACCGAAATTTGTAACTAAAGAAATGGTTAAAAAAGATGCTGTTGTCATTGACGTTGGCATTAACAGAG
>CAZIZJ010000127.1:0-3840 GCA_964543675.1 uncultured Acholeplasma sp.
CGGGTGAGGAATTCATTAAGGATGCCCAAACCATTGAAAAGTGGATTCAGTCTTCACTTGAGAAAATCGGTTCATACGTTGATCTTTATTTAATCCATCAACCGGCGCCATCCAACGAAGATAACCTAAGACTTTGGCGTCATCTAGAAAACCATTACAAAGCAGGCAACTTCAAATCGATTGGTGTTTCTAACTTTAATGAAGAACAATTGGATTATTTATTAAAGCATGCAGAAATCAAACCGATGGTCAATCAAATAGAATCCAATCCAGCCAAATGGAATCACGAACTAATCAAATACTGTTTGAAACACGGTATTTTGCCTGAAGCGTGGGGACCACTAGACCCGGTACTCAATAAAGACGTCTTAGAAACAATCGGTAAAAAATACAGTAAGACCTGGGCACAAGTATTACTGCGCTATCAAATTCAGCGTGGTGTACTAGTCATTCCAAAAAGCCACAACAAAGAACGCCAGTTACAAAATATCACCATCTTTGATTTCCAGCTAACGCAGGATGATATTGCCTTAATTGAGGGATAATTTGGGAAGTAATTGTATTTCACAAGAAAATAAATGTATCATGTTATAATATTAAAGGTTAAACGTTATTAGGAGGAAAATATGAAATTTGAACGTATAAACAGCAATCATGTAAAGTTTACCTTTACAATTACACCACATGAGTTTGAACATGCTTTGGAGCATGCATTCGCCCATGTCAAAGATGATGTTGAAATAAAAGGATTTAGAAAAGGACATGTCACAAGGAAAGTCTATGAACAAAAATTTGGCGAAAAAGCATTATGGCCGGAAGCACTTAATCACGTCATTGGACATAAGTTTGACGAAGCATTGACTGTTAAAGAATTTACCATTGTATCTGATCCAACCAATGTTGATCTAGATTGGGAAAAAGTAACCAAAGAAAGTAATTTTGACATTTCATTTGAAGTGGCAATTAAACCAGAAGTCACTTTAGGCGACTATAAAGGTGTTGAAGTCAAAAAAGTTTCAGCAAAAGTTGCTAAAGATGAAATCAAAGCAGAAATTGATGCACTACTAAAAACCAATGCTTCATTGGAACCAAAAACAACAGGCAGTCTTGAAAACGGTGATACAGCAATCTTTGACTTTGAAGGATTTGTTGATGATGTCGCTTTTGAAGGTGGCAAAGCAGAGAACTTCTCACTTCAAATCGGTTCTGGACAATTCATTCCAGGCTTTGAAGAAGGTATGATTGGTTTAGCTGCTGGTGAAGAAAGAGATGTCAATGTGACATTCCCTGAAACTTACCAGGCAGAACACTTAGCTGGAAAACCTGCCGTATTTAAAGTCAAACTGCACGAAATCAAAACATCTGTCGGTGCAAAACTTGATGATGAGTGGGTAAAAACATTAGAACGTGAAGGCATTGAAACAGTTGAACAGCTGGAAGCCTCCATTAAAGAGAACCTAGCAGCATCCAAAGCAAAATCAGCAAAGAATGAATTAACTGATGCCGTATTAAATGCCGTCATTAAAAACGCAAAAGTTGAAGTACCAGAAGAAATGTTTGATACTGAAATTGAAAACTTCAAGAAAAACGTTGAAAATCAAGCAAAGCAGTATCAAATCGATCTACAGACATTTATCCAATTATCTGGATTGACTGAAGAAACGTTTGAAGCACAAGCCAAAGAACAAGCAGAAAAACGCGTACTTGAATCCTTGGTGATTGAAGCGGTTGCCAAAAAAGAAGGTCTTGGAGCAACCAAAGAAGAGCTTGATAGTCGCTATCAAGAACTTGCAGGTCATTACAAGATGAAAGTTGAAGAAATTAAGAAATACATTAACGACGAGTTAGTCACCAACGATATCGCATTTGAAAAAGCCGTTGAATTCTTAGTTGAAAACGCAGTCCAAAAATAATTTAGTTATACAAACCTCTAGTTGCGTACTAGAGGTTTTAATTACCAAAAAGACAATTAAATGTATTGTTTTTCACATGATGTCACATATTGGCACTCATGCATAACGATTGCTAATTGACAATTTTGTATTATAATATATAATATAGGATATCACTTATAGAAAGGGATGAAAATATATGGAGCTACAATCAAGTTTACCTGCCGTAGTTGTTCGTGGCATTGTACCGATTCCGAATAACGATTTTAGAATTGAAGTTGGCAGAAAAGTATCCCTCAAAGCTGTAGAAGAAGCTGAAAAAGGATTCTCATCTTATGTTTTAATACTGGTTCAAAAAAATCCTTTAATTGAAAATCCAACGACTGCTGATTTAGAAACCTTTGGTGTTTTAGCAAAAGTCGCGATGAAGATTAAATTACCGAACGATAATTATAAAGTTAAATTCAATATTGTATCAAGAATAAAGGTCAAAGAGTATTTCTTAACCGAGCCTTATTTTGTTGCTGACTACGAAGAAGTCAGTACTATTCCAGGCAGCAGCGATGAAGAGGCAACCTTGATTAAGATGATTGCTACTGAAACGCTTGCCAATGCCAATCAACTGCTTAATAATGCTCAGCAAACCAATGAGCAAATTCAGTCAGGTTTATCATCTGAAAAGATTTCTGATATCCTTGCTTATAACCTAAGAATCAATGACACTGAAAAATACAAGTATTTGGCAGAACTTAATTTGAATAAACGTTTAAAACTTATCTTAGAAGATATATCAAAATTGAAGATGATTGCTGATTTAGAGCAACGGATCAACGATGATGTAAAAAAAGCAATCGATGAAAATCAAAAAGAATATTACTTAAGAGAAAAAATGCGTGCAATTCAAAATGAATTGGGCGATAAAGCGAAAAAAGAAGATGAAATTGATGTACTACGTGAAGCAATCAAAAAAGCACGCATGCCAAAAAACATCGAAGAAAAGGCATTGCAGGAACTATCAAGATACCAATCAACCCCATCTGCAATGGCTGAATCTCAAATCATTAAAACCTATTTAGACTTTTTAGTTGCGCTTCCTTGGAAGAAATCAAGCAAAGATTTGAATGAACTACAAAAGGTTCAAGATAATTTAGATAAAAATCACTATGGTCTAGAAAAGGTCAAAGAAAGAATCATTGAGTATTTAGCAGTTAAAATCATGACTGGCAGAAACCCACAAACCATTTTATGTTTTGCAGGACCTCCAGGGGTTGGTAAAACGTCGCTTGCAATATCAATTGCAGAAGCTTTAGGCAGAAAATTTGTCAAGCAATCCTTAGGTGGCGTTAAAGACGAGTCTGAAATCAGAGGACACAGAAGAACCTATGTTGGCGCAATGCCAGGGAGAATCTTAAAAGGCATGAAAGATGCCGGTACTGTTAATCCAGTCTTCTTGCTTGATGAAATCGATAAGATGGCATCTGACTACAGAGGCGACCCAGCATCTGCGATGCTAGAAGTATTGGATCCTGAACAAAATGCAAAATTCAGCGATCACTATTTAGAAGAACCATATGACTTGTCTCAAGTCTTATTCATTACAACAGCCAATTATCTTGAAAATGTGCCAGCACCTTTAAGAGATAGAATGGAAATTGTTGAACTATCAAGTTATACGGAGCATGAAAAGATTCAGATTGCTAAAAAGCATTTACTAGAAAAACAACTAACTGCCCATGGACTTGGTAGTGATAAGTTTGTTATTGATGATGAAACACTTTACTACATTGTGAGACATTACACCAGAGAAGCCGGGGTTCGTGAATTAAACAGATACATCGGCTCATTGGTCAGAAAAGCGATTAAAGACATTTTAATGGGTAAAACCGAAAGTGTTGAAATCAGCAAATCCAATGTTGAAAAATATATTGACAAGCCGAAGTTCGCTCAT
>CAZIZJ010000128.1:0-3791 GCA_964543675.1 uncultured Acholeplasma sp.
GATTAAACATAGATAAAAAGGTGTTGATTACGCTCTTATTTTCCTAATTATATATGATAGAATAAAAGTGTACGAAGAAAGAGAGGATTACACGTGCCAACCATATCAATAACAAGAAAAATAGAGTTTTCTAAAACTGAATCTAAAGCAATTGCAAGAGCATATGAAAAAACGATTGATGTCAAGTGTGAACATAGTCCGAACTTGAAAGAACTAAGCCTTGACGAATTCGTTGACAAATATCTTAAGAAATAATTAGAATGCTTTTTAAATCCTTCATGTTGCAGGATTTTTATTTAAAGTCCTAAGGGTAAGCTAGCATATTTATACATAAATATTAAACAAAACGACCTTATTTTGATATAATCAATATGTAGAAATAAAGCAGGTGGTAATGATGAATAAATATTTAATTGCAGGAATTAAGATTGGTTTTGATTACACATATGATAAATATTTCAAAAACAATATCGAAGCCTATCGATATGACGGGGAAGAAGCCGTTGATCATACGATTGTTGTCAAATACGCTGAAACGCTAGATATGCCAACAAAAGGCAATTTTAGAATATTTTCTAAGAGTGTTTCAGGAGTTAAAGCCTACATGACCTATGATGAAGGCTATAAAAATATTGAAATCTGGATTGATTCAGATACCTTTACTGATGTTGCTACTGCTGAATACGTCTATACTGGCATGATTTTCTTAGAACTTGCTCAAAGACATGGGCTGCTACCTTTACATGGTTCAGCAATTAACTATAAAGGCGATGTCATTTTATTTTCCGCACCCTCAGGTACCGGTAAATCAACCCATGCAAGAATGTGGAAAACCTTATATAAGGACGACGTATCTTGGGTAAATGATGATAAACCGCTCTTAAAGGTAGAAGAAAGCGGCATTTATGTCTACGGTGCACCATTTAGCGGTCAGCATCATTCAAACACCAATGAGAAAAAACCATTGAAGGCAATCGTCTTTCTTAAACAAGGAGTTACCGATGATGTAACACTATTAAGTGAAAAAGAAGCATTGAAGCATTTGATGATCAATACCTTGAGACCAACTGAAGAAGCGTTATGGGATAACGCGTTAAAACAGTTTGAAGTGATTTTAAAACAAATTCCAATTTACCATTTGGATGCATCCCTTTCGACAAAAGCTGTCAAATCAATTAAAAAGGCAATCTACGGTGACTAATATGAAAGTAAAAAAAGAATATGTATTAAAAACAGTAGGGGACCAAATCATTGTGGTACCAGTCGGTAGCGAAGCGGTGAAATTCCACGGGATGCTTACCTTAAATCAAACCGGGAAATTCTTATTTGAAAACTTAACAGAAGAAACATCAGTTGAAGCACTCACTGGAAAACTTGTTGACCAGTACGATGTTTCTTATGAAGTGGCTGCAGCAGATGTTTTAAGATTCGTTAACTTGTTAAAAGAAAAAAACGTTTTGGAGTAAACTTTGAAAAAAGTAAAAGTAAATAACGATGAATTCATGAAAATCGTTATTGAACACTTGAATAACAATCAGCAAGTTGAAATTAAAGTAACGGGTAACTCAATGTTACCCTTTTATAAAAATGAAAGAACGATTGTCACATTAAAAAAAGACGATGCCTATAAAAAATTAGATGTTGTTTTATTTGAATATGAAGGACAGATTATCTTGCACCGCATCATTAAAATCAAAGAAAATCAATATTACATCAGAGGTGATGGTGCATTTCGAATAGAGATTGTAAATTCAGCGAAAATATTTGGTAAAGTTATTAATTTCCATACTGATGGAAAACAAATAAAAAAATATAGTGGTAAAATAAAATGGTGGTTATTTTTTACACCAATCAGACGAGTCTTATTGAAATTTGTCAAAAAATAATGGGAGGAAACGAAGATGAAAAAAATATTTAGCATATGTATCTTGTTTTTAATGGGTTTACTGCTAATCTCTTGTTCACCAGATGATAAACCTTTAATCTTGACGATTAAAGATAATCTAACAATTGTTTATGCAGAAGGTGATACAAAAGATAGCGTCACCCAAAACTTCAGTGTCGTTACACAAGTGGGGGAAGCAACTATTTTATGGTTGAGTACCAATCCAAGTGTCATATCTTTTGCCGGCAGTAGTGCAACAGTCACTAGAGGCAATAGTGATGTTGTTGTGATCATTACAGCAATGATTACTTTAGATGGTGTCCAAGAAAGTAAAGGATTCCAAGTAACGGTTAAAGCCTTAGAAGATCCAGGAACGGATCCAGATGATGAGTTAACACTGTGGTATCATTTTGAGTTTCCGGCAGAAGATTTAAACCATGGCTATTCTCATGCTGATGTTGATGCAGATATTACAGACTCAGTGTCGGGTACACAATTTGATGTTAAAAAACGTAGAGCGAATACTGCACAAGGTGGCGAAGGACTTGTTTTATCAGGTGCATCAACTACTGACACAGTAGCTTGGGTCGAATTTGTTTTTCCGGCAAGCGTCAGTCAAATTACCTTTAATGCAAGATTCTGGAGTGAACTAGACTTAGAAGCAGTAACAGAGGCATCTTTCCAAGTGAAGGATGGCGCCAACTGGACAACACTTGTTAATCTATTAACAGCAACTGGTGGCGCAACTTCATTTGTAGCCATTGATGTTGATGATTTAGATGGAACAGAATTCAGATTTTATGTCAATGCCAGCATTGGAACACAAAACACAGCCAGATTAGTTATTGGTAATATGCGCGTTTACGGCGAAGGTGCTTTGGATATAGATCCAAGCGATGAAGAACTAGAATTATGGCATCATTTCCAGTTTCCACCAAGTGATTTAAATCATGGTTATTCAGACACTGCTGTTGATGCTGATATTACAGATTCAGTTTCTAATACACAATTTGATGTTAAAAAGCGCAGAGCAAATACTGCACAAGGCGGCGAAGGACTTGTTTTATCTGGTGCCTCTGCATCAGAAAATGTTGCATGGCTCGAATTTGTCTTCCAAGAAGGTGTACGTAAAATTACCTTTGATGCAAGATTCTGGGGTGATTCTGATGCAGCAGCAACTCTCGAAGCATCTTTCCAAGTAAAAGATGGTGCAAACTGGGTAACACTAGTTAATTTATTAACAGCAACAGGTGGATTAACTACATTTGTAGCCATCGAAGTAGATGGTTTAGAAGGAATAGAATTTAGATTTTATGTTAATGCCAATATCAGTTCAGGAAATACTGCTAGATTAGTTATTGGTGACATGAAAGTATATGGTGAAGGTGAATTAGACATTGACCCAACACCGGACCCTGATCCAGACCCGGATCCAGATCCGGATCCAGATGGCACAGCAACTGCAGCATATGCAGGCGCAACATCAAATATGGGTGAAGGTAATAATGCAGCAACCGTTGGATTAGATCCAAGTTTATTTACAGTGACAAGTTCAGTTGTTGGAAGCCCACCGACATTATATGTTGGATTAAATGCTGCGGGTCAAATTAGAATTTATAGTGTAAGAGCAACCGGTATTGGAAACATTCTAACCATAACAATTGCAGAAGGCTATACAATTACTGGCGTTACATTTAACTTCACTGCAACAACAGGAACCACAGCACAATCGGCATCAGGTTTATTAATGCTTGGTAGTAGTGAACACGCCTTGAATGATTTTACACAATCAGCATCTTATACTGATTTGTCAATCACCACATTCTCACTTCAAAATACGCATACAGGTGGTACTGCAAACGGACAAATCTGGATAACCTCGATTGTTATCACATATGAGGAAAAC
>CAZIZJ010000129.1:0-3651 GCA_964543675.1 uncultured Acholeplasma sp.
AGCGTATCAATCAATTGATTTTTAATTGGCTCTAATTTCAAGTAATCAATGATTTCATCAATCTTAGCTAAATCAGTCTGATTCAATCTGCCTTTAGAGTGCGGAAATCTACCAAAGGATATTAATTCATAACTGGTCAGTTTAATGTTGAAGTGATTATTTTGTTTTAAAACAGCCACCATTTTTGATAAATTGACTTTCTTATCTTGAATATCAATGTCATCAATGATGATTGATCCGGATTTTTTATGAATCATTCTGGCAATGACATTAAAAAGCGTTGATTTACCAGCACCGTTTGGTCCGATAATCGCAGTAATTTTATTGTCTGGTATCACCAGACTGATGTCTTTCAAAACCTCTTTTGAACCATAGCTTTGATATACATTACTTAACTGAATCATATTTGTGCTCCTTTACAATGAGATAGATGACATAGATACCACCAAATAAACTGATGAATGTTGTAACTGTTGTTTGAAATCCAATGAGTTCAATGACCGATTGACCAAAGATCAATAGCGTCATAGCAATCAATGATGAACAAATGAATAACGTCCGGTGCTGATGCTTTTTAAACATTTCCCTTGAAATATTGACAGCAATCAAACCCAGAAACGATAATGGACCAACCAGTGCTGTTGTAATCGCTGTAGCAATACTAATTAAAATTAAACTGACATATGTTTCTTTGTGGTACATCACGCCTAAATTTCTAGCATAGTCTTCACCTAGTGCCATCACATCATAGGTTCGATGTTTCCTATAAAACAATACGATAATCAATAAAACAACAGGTAAACTAAGTAAGGTTAATGATGTTTCAATGTTGACCACTGAAACAGCGGTTAAACTAGCGACTGTCTGAAACTCGGTCGGATCCATCAAGATTTGCAGGAATGAGGCATAATTTACTGCCAGCGTTGAGATAATCATGCCGATTAATAAAAGTAATAGGATATTGTTTTTATGTTTTCTTAAAACAATCATATAAAGCAGGATTGTCATACCACTCATTACCACAACCGACAGTATGAAATTAAGGACTGAATTCATCACCCAGCTTGATGTCATACTAAAGAAGAAAATCAACGTCGTTTGAATAACAACATAGATACTGTCAAATCCAAGTAATGATGGCGTTAGAATGCGATTATCAGTCAGTGTCTGAAAGTTAAGGGTTGTCATAGCAATCAGTATTGCGGCAATAGCTAATGCCAGTACCTGCACACTTCTTCTTGTCAGTATATTTTGGACAACACCCCAAAAGAGCGGTGCTCTGTCTGGATCGTTTAAATTAAACATAATGACATCATATTGAGAGGCAATCCAAACCAGCATATATAAAACAATTGAAATAACTACTAATCCAGCTAACAACAAATATCGCTTAAACATGTTTCACCTTCCTTAATAAAAGATATAGGAAGATGATGGCACCAACAATGCCCATGATGAATCCAACAGCCAGTTCATAACGATATCCGGTAACCACCCATAAAATGGTTCTTGCAAACAAATCACAAATCAAAACAAAGATACTGCCTAAAATCATTAAATCAAAGATGCTTTTCTTAATGTGATCTCCGTAATAGATGGATATCAAATTAGGAACAATAAGTCCTAAGAACGGCAATGTTCCAACGACAATGAATGTACTTGATGCAATGACTGAAACAATGATTAATCCCACAATAATGACTTCTTTGAAATTAACTCCTAGGTTGCTGGCAAAATCTTTTCCTAATGACACAATATTGAATTTAGAGGCATACATAGAGGCAACAATCAATGCTGGTACCGTTAATAAAATCATTTCAAACGTACCAATCGTTTTATTGGTAAAGCTGCCAACACCAAGCGTTGATAAGAATTGTAACGTATTTGTTGACTGTGCAATAACAATCGAAAAAGCACTGATGATTGAACCAAACATCATACCGATTAGCGGTACATATATTTCGTTTTTAAACTGAATTTTATTCAAGAAAAAGATGAAAGCGAAACTCGATAACATGGAGCCTACAAAAGAAAAAATGAATTGACTCCAAAGCGGTAATCCCGGGAAAAACAAGTAACTCATCAAAATGCCTAAAGTCGCTGCTGATGTCGTACCAACAATACCAGGAGAAATGAATTTATTTCGACCAATCGCCTGCATGATTAAACCTGCAACTGATAAAGCAGATGCAGTTAAGATAATGGTTAATGTTCTTGGAATTCTTGAAATGAGCAATACGTGAATAGCATCTGGTTCAAATGCTAGAATCGTCCATAAATTAACATCTTCTCTGGCATCAATGCTCAATGAAAAAATGATCAGTATGATTAAAATGATGACAGTGACTAATCGATGCCTTCCCATTATTTTGAGGCAATCAATTCATACGTTTCTCTAGATACTTCAATGACTTCTTCTGGTCTTTGATGGTGGGGATTGTTTTTATCTCTGTGTAAGGCAATATGTTCAGGTGATCCTTCCCATACATAAAAAGCTTTCTTATCCTGCCAGTAAATCGATTGACGATAAACGTCATACTCAGGATTTTTCTTATCAAATAAGATTTCTGATTTGATAAATCCTGGTGATTTGGTTACTGGACTAGGTGTTAGAAAGCGTTCAACTATTTTTTCTTGAAAGCCTTTTTGGACTTTCATGATGCGTACAATGACATACATATATTCATTTATCCTTTCGTTCTACAATGTAACTGCTATGTATAGTATAAACAATTATCGTCAATCTTTCAAACAATTTAACAAATAAAACTTAAATAGTTGTCACATAAATCATTTATACTGTTTAAATAAGTCAAAATCATCCATATTTTAACAAAATCATTGATTAACGAAGATAAAATCAGAGACGAAATAACCTACAACCGTTTTTACATAGTGATGTATTGTTAAATTTGCGCGGATGATGTATAATGTGATATGGTGAAATTATGGAAATTATCGGACTTAAATTAGGGGAAATACGAACAAATTCATATGTGGTTTCAGAAGGTAAAGCGTGCTTTATCGTCGATCCTGGTTTTGAGGGCGATGCCATCATTAATTACATCAAATCCAGAAGATTAGAACCACAGTTCATTTATATTACACATGGACATCACGACCACACAGGTGGCGTTAGACAACTCAAGGAACTTTATCATATACCAGTCTATGCACCTCTCAAAGATAAAATATGGATGACAGATACCATTTATAATTATTGGCCATATGAAATTCCGGTTGATCAATTTGTTGTTGAAGATGATGAAATAGAATTTGAACAGCATGTTTTTAGAGTTATTGAGACGCCTGGACATTCTGATGGTTCTACTGCACTTTATTGTGCACCAAACATGTTTAGTGGCGATACACTCTTTTTTGAAGCAATCGGCAGAACAGATATTCCGTTTGCTAATGAAGATGTATTAAAAGATACTATATTAGATAAGTTATATACATTACCAGATGATACAAATGTTTATCCTGGTCATGGTAAACCAACAACTATTGGTCATGAAAAGTTAAACAATCCTATCATCAAAATAAAATAATATGAAAATGAGACTTCACAATGAAATCTCGTTTTTTTATGTTGATTAACAACTTCAGACCATGTTTCTAGAATGATGCACTGATTTTATGTATTCAATA
>CAZIZJ010000130.1:0-3622 GCA_964543675.1 uncultured Acholeplasma sp.
ATTAAGAGTAATGCTTGGGCGAACCCTAAGACTAAAGCCAAATATCTAGTAAGTCTTGATGATTTTGCCTTACCGACATCGCCTTCTTCTTGCCACTCTTTCATCTGAGGAACAATCGCTTGCAGCAATTGTACGGCAATCGATGCCGTAATATATGGTGAGATCCCTAAGGATAACACAGAGAAACGTGCCAGTGCTTGTCCTGTATAGCTATTTAAAATACCTAAGAATCCAGCACCCCATTCTGTCTGACCTTGGAATAATCCAATGTTAAAGAGTGGAATCGGAATAAAGCTTGCGATTCTAAAAACTAAGATAATTAGTAGCGTAATGCCCAAACGGGTCATTACGGTTTTATTTGCTAATACATTTTTTATGCGACTCCACACGTTAGATCACCTCTACCGTTCCACCAGCTGCTTCAATTGCTTCTTTAGCACTGTCTGAGAATTTGTTTGCTTTTACAGTTAACTTCTTTTCTAACTTGCCAAATGCTAATACTTTAACACCTGATAAAACTTTCGTGATAAGTTTGGTTTGTAACAAAATTTCTGGTGTGATGAGACTGCCTTCTTCAAAAAGATTCAAGTCACCTGTGTTAACAATGGCATATTCTTTTCTCGTGTGATTGTTGAATCCACGTTTAGGAATACGTTGGAAGAATGGAATTTGTCCACCTTCAAATCCAGGACGAACACCGCCGCCTGCTCTTGCTTTTTGACCTTTATGACCTTTACCAGAGGTTTTTCCTGTTCCACTACCTGGACCACGACCAAGTCTTTTCTTTGAATGTCTTGCACCAGGAACTGGTTTTAAGCTACTTAACATGGTCTTCCTCCTTATACTTCTTTTACTTCAACGAGGTGACCAATTGTCTTAATCATCCCGTCGATAGCATCATTTTTTTCTTTAACAACAACTTGTCCAATTTTATTTAAACCTAATGCGTGTGCAGTTTTAATTTGATTTGGACGTCTTCCAATTAAGGATTTCTTCAATGTAATTTCTAATGCCATATTACACCAACTGATCTGCTGGAATGCCGCGTAGTTTGGCTACGTCTTCCAACGTTCTTAAAGATTGTAGTCCTGCAAATGTTGCACGCACAACATTAATTGCAGTTTTTGAACCTAATGATTTGGATAAGATGTCATGAATGCCTGCTAAGTCAAAGATAATACGTGCTGCACCACCTGCGATGATCCCGGTACCTTCTGATGCTGGTTTCAAAACAATTTTACCGGCACCATAGTTTCCGATTGTTTCATGCGGGATGGTTTGTTTACGCATTGGGACGGTAATTAAACCTTTCTTTGCGTTTTCAACAGCCTTTTTAATTGCTTCTGGTACTTCAGCTGCTTTACCTGTACCAAAACCAACAGTTCCTTGCTTATTTCCTACAACAACGAGTGCTGCAAAACGGAAACGGCGTCCACCTTTAACGACCTTAGTTACACGATTAAGTGATACGACTTTTTCTTCAAAAACGATTTGTTCTTCTTGTTTTTCAAATACTCTTTCTGCCATGATAGACTCCTTTCCTTAAAATTCTAAGCCGGCAGCTCTCGCTGCATCAGCTAACGCTTTGACACGCCCGTGATATAAATAGCCACCACGGTCAAATACGACTTTTTTGATGCCTAACTTCAAAGCTTTTTCAGCAACGGCTTTACCGACTGCTGTAGCCGCTTCAATATTCGCACCTAATTTCAATTCTTTTGAGTTTGCACTGGTGAGTGTATTTTGATTTTGATCGTCAATAACTTGGACATAAATCGCGGTATTGGAACGAAATACGTTTAATCTTGGACGCTCTGGAGTACCAACGACATTGTTTCTGATACGAAGATGTCTTTTTTGTCTGGATACGTTTGATGATATTTTCTTAATCATTTTTCATACTCCTACTTCGCAGTCTTACCAGCCTTGCGGGCAACATATTCGTCAACATAACGAATACCTTTACCTTTATAAGGTTCTGGTTTTCTTAAACTTCTAATTTCTGCAGCGAATTGTCCGACTGCAGCTTTATCAATACCTGATATTGAAACTTCTGTGTTTTTAGGAACCTCAACCGTTAAACCGGATGGAATATCCAATTCAATGTTGTGTGAGAAACCCAATTGCAGAATTAATTTGCTTCCTTGAAGTTGTGCTCTATACCCAACGCCACGGATTTCCAATTTCTTGGTGAAACCTTCGGTAACGCCTTGCACCATGTTAAACAGTAATGCGCGGGTCGTACCATGAATCTTTCTGGTAAACATTTCGTTGTTCGGTCTAGAAACGGTTAAGTCGCTACCTTCTAACTTAATGTTTAAAACTTGATTGAAAGTTTGTTCTATTTGTCCTTTTGGTCCTTTAGCTGTCACGTGATTTTTTTCACCTATTAAAACAGTAACCCCAGCAGGAACAGAAATTAACTTATTACCTATACGGCTCATTCTATATTCCTCCTAATTACCATAAGTATGCAAGCACTTCGCCACCAACTTGTTGGGCACGTGCTTCACGATCGGTTAAAATACCTTTTGATGTTGATATTAATGCAACCCCTAGGCCATTTAAGACTTTAGGTAGTTTTTCTAAAGTTGCATATACTCGAAGACCTGGCTTCGATATCCTTTTCAGTCCTTTGATGACACGTTCATTGGTTGCTGTGTACTTTAATGACACAACAATCTTTGGATGTTTATCAGATGAAACTGTAAAATCCTTAATGAAACCTTCTTGCTTCATAACGGCTAAAATATCAGCCTTTAATCTTGAAGCAGGAATGTCAACTTTCGGATGACGCGCTTTATTAGCATTGCGGATACGCGTTAATAAGTCCGCAATTGGATCAGTCATAACCATAGTTCTTCCTCCTTACCAACTAGCTTTCTTAACACCAGGCAATTCACCTTTGTGTGCTAACTCTCTAAACGTAATACGAGAAACACCAAATTTTCTCATAAACGCTCTTGGTCTGCCATCCAGTGAATCTCTGTTTTTAAGTCGAACCGGTGATGCATCCTTAGGTAATTTTGATAACCCAGAATAATCACCAGCTTCTTTTAAAGCTCTTCTTTTTTCAGCGTAGATTGCTACCAACGCACGCTGCTTCTTATCTTTTGCAATTTTTGATTTTTTTGCCATGGGATCTTCTCCTTACTTCTTAAACGGAAAACCGAATGCAGTAAGTAAGCTTTTCGCTTCCTTATCGGTTTTAGCCGTTGTGACGATGATTATATCCATACCACGTACTTTAGAAACTTTGTCAATGTTGACTTCAGGGAAGATGATTTGCTCTTTCACACCAAGGGTGTAATTGCCTCTACCATCAAATGCATCAGCTGAGACGCCACGGAAGTCACGTACACGAGGCAGTGCAACCGATACTAACTTCTCTAGGAAGTAGTACATGCGTTCTCCACGTAATGTAACTTTCGCACCAATCGCTTGTCCTTCACGTAACTTAAAGTTTGAAATGGATTTCTTTGCTTTTGTAATTAAAGGTTTTTGTCCGGTTAATAGCGTTAATTCTTCAACCGCATTATCTAATGCTTTTGAATTAGAAACGGCATCGCCGACCCCCATGTTTACAACAATCTTTTCTAATCTTGGCGCTTGCATCACAGAG
>CAZIZJ010000131.1:0-538 GCA_964543675.1 uncultured Acholeplasma sp.
CGCCAGGATAGGAAGAAACACAAGAGAATCAATGCCGATGCCGGTATTGAAAAGATCAGCAAATGCCATGCTGGATAACTGATTCCAAGAATTGAAATGACACCGAAGAGGATACCGCCTAGAAGCCAGACAATTGACGCATAAAAATAGGCTAGTATATAACGATATCTGAATAATGAAAAATGTCTTTTTCGCTTACTAATTAGACTATCTACACTGACACCAAAAAACTTAGATAGTTCTTTGATGACATAAATGTCTGGCACACCATCAGCACGTTCCCATTTTGAAATGGATTTATCTGAGTAATTTAACTTATCGGCAAGTTCTAATTGCGTTAAAGACATTTTTTTTCTGTAATATGAAATGTTTTCAGCTAAAATCTTGGCTAGTTCATTTTTTGTATTTTCCATATTTATATTGTAACATAATGGAACTCTACTGTGAGTAGAATTATATGAGTTTCATTCTATTTTGTGAATTTTATTAGTAGGTTGTCTAATTAAACCGTGAAACATATAATTTAAGTATACAAACA
>CAZIZJ010000131.1:548-3621 GCA_964543675.1 uncultured Acholeplasma sp.
ATAATTATCGATTCAACATGTGATTTACAACCAGAACTCATTAAAAAGCATAAAATTGATGTGATTCCGCTACAAGTCATTATCAATAATCAAGGTTACAGAGACAAAACTGAAATTTCAATTGAGACACTTTATCGGCATTTATTAAATAAAGATGACATCAAGACATCGCTGCCGATGTATGAGGATATTGAACCACTCTTTAAAACATATGCGAAAAATCAAACAGATTTCATCTTCTTTTCTTTCTCCAAAGCATTGTCAGGTACCCATAACTTTGCTAGTATCTTGGTGCATGAGTTAAAGGACAGCTATACAACCAAAATGGCGGTTATTGATCTTAAAAACGGTGGACTTGCAAGTGCGATGATTTTAGAAAAAGTCTTGGAAAAACTAGAGGAAAATGCTTCATTTGAGGAAGTCATTCTTTATAGTCAATCGTTAATCGATCAAATGCATCATGTTGTCGTCATCAATGATTTGACACAACTTAAAAAAGGTGGCAGAATTTCAGCCTTGAAATCACTGATCAGTGGCGTATTATCGATTAAACCGGTATTAATCCTTGAGCAAGGTGCCATTAAGTCCTATAAGAATGCGATTGGCTTAAAGCGTGCACTGAATGAACAAATCCTTTACCTAGATAAATTTGCTATCAGCAAAGATCAGGAAATCGGCATTAACTACTCATATAATGAAACACTGCTTCAAGATATGGAAAAGTTACTGCAAAAAGCTGGATATACTCACACAAGACGCGGAAAAATTGCCAGTGTTATGACAGCGCATATTGGTCTGGATGCAGTTTCCTTATGTTTTCTTGGTAAATAAATTAGTCTAATACTTGTGGTTTTTGTGAACATCTAAAAAGATATCTACTAAATGTGGATCGAACTGAGAACCACTACACCTTTTAATTTCTTCAATTGCTTGCTTCTTTGAGAATGGTTCTCGGTATGTTCTTTTTGAAATCATCGCATCATAAGCATCTGCAATAGCAACAATTCTGGCACGAATCGGAATATCTTCACCTTTGATACCTCTTGGATATCCAGTACCATCGTATTTCTCATGGTGTGACAAAATATCATGAGCAATCTCTGAATATTCTGGAGCAGTAGAAATAATGCGGTACCCAATTTCTGGGTGCCTTTTTACGATTTCCCATTCACTTTCTGTCAGTTTTCCAGGTTTATTTAAAATCGCTTCATCAATTGCAATTTTTCCAATGTCATGCAAACTAGAAATTGCAATCAATAAATTCAACTCGTTTTTCTTCATATTAAGACGTTTGCCTATTTCTGTACAAATGAAGGACACTCTTTGTGAATGTTCTTCTTCTCTAGGATTTTTTTCATGGAGTGTATTTAGAATCGTTTTAATGAACTCGCTGCGGTGGGATGTAATCTCAAACAGTTTATGTTTATACATTTGTTCTTCGGAGAGTCTAACGACATCATCAACGCTCTCATCACTTTTCTTCGTTGCTAGACCATATGAAATAGAAACATTTAGTCCATTAAACTTATTGGACTCAAAATAGGCTTGAACTCGTTCCATTAAATTGCTGGCTGTATCAAATGACGTGTTTGGTAAAAGCATAATGAATTCATCTCCACCAATCCGGCAGACAAATGCTTTATCGCCTAAAATACTTGAGAGTACCTCACCAACCTTGACCAGTATTTCATCACCGGTTCGATGTCCGAAGGCATCGTTAATCAATTTAAGTCCGTTGACATCACAAGAAACAACGGTTAATGGTCGATACTTCTTGTCTGACAAATCTTTTATCTTTTCCTGGAAAAAACGTCGGTTATATTGATTGGTCAATGAATCATAATAGCTTAATTTAAGAATCGATGCTTCATAGGCTTTCTGTTCAGAGATGTCTCTGACAAATACGGTAACGCCAACAACTTCTCTGCCTTCATAAATCGGGGTAAAATATTCTTCCAAAAACTTTCCTTTTGTTGTCTCAAGTTCAGTGGTCAACGTTACCGATTGACCTTTGAATGCCTTGGCAAAGGCACTAAGCAAGCGCTCTTTCATTTGATCATCGGTTATCAAATCAATGAAACTATCGCCATCTTTAATGTCAACGCCATAAAAATTCTTCATTTGATTCTGATGAAACATATTAAATGTCAAATATTCATACTGCTTATCCAGTGCATATATCTCAATTGTTTTGGTTGAATCGATTGATGACTGAATCAATAGCCTTTGTGCATTATCAAGCATGTTTAGAGAAATTCTGACCTTTTGATGATGAATGACAACACCAATGAACATGGTTGCTACCGGGAAGAGGATAATGAACGGAATACTGATGTAGAGCATTACCACTTGACTATTCGGCAAGGTCGTAAATAAGCTGATTGTTATCAAGTGAACAATCAATCCGAAAATGTAATATTCTAAATAGTTGTTTTTGAATTTGATTTTTTTGGTCAGCTTGTTCCAAGACAAACCAATACCAGCACTAATGACAATCGTTAAAACACCAACAACAACGCCAGCACCACCAATGAATAACCGGTTAAAGACGCCAATCAATGCTGCAATAATGGTTGGAATAGGTCCAAAGAACAGACCGGAAATGCTAAAAAGAATCGTTCTTGTATCAAAAATAATCCCTTCAGTCAATATAAAAGGATTACTCATTACAAACAAAGCAGGACCACCGATAATCAAACCGGCGATCACTGATTTTAGTCTTTTTTTACGATTGATTTCATAGTTGGTTGCAGCATATAGAAACACTAGCACCAATAAAACATATATATTATTCGATAAAGCAATAATAATGTTAACAATCTCTTCTAAGGTCACGGGAGTACCTCCTTATTCGATAAAACATTGATTATTCATTTTAACTAATATGCTTTCATTATACCGAATAAATTGATGAAATTTACCATCATTGCTTAATTACTCTTTAAATTTCAAGATATGACCCATTTTATCTTTTTTAGTTCTTAAATATAATTCGTTTTTCTCATTATGATTCAATTGAATGTGTTCACGTGCTGTCACTTCAAGTCCATAACCTGATAATCCTGACATTTTC
>CAZIZJ010000132.1:0-3587 GCA_964543675.1 uncultured Acholeplasma sp.
CAATGAATTAGTCGCTGCGACCCCTAAAAAGTCATAAAGTGCATCATATAAAGGAATCAAATACGGATCAACCTTTTCTTTTAAATCCCCTGGTAAAAATCCTAAGGACTCACCAGCCTCAACGGCAGGTCTGGTTAAAATGACTTTTTTGACCTTACCAAGTTTTAAGGCGGCAACCGCATGGGCAACTGCCAAATAAGTTTTACCGGTTCCAGCTGGACCTATGCCGAAGACCAAAGGATATTTTAAAAGTGCTTCACTATATTTTCTTTGGTTAAAGGTTTTGGCAACCACTGCTTTACCAGAGTCTGAAATCAAGATTTTCTTTTGAGACTTGTATAAATCCAAGATATTATCAAGTTCTTTGTTTTCTGCCATCTTGATAATGTATAAGACATCGCGCTCCGTTAATAAAACCTTATGTTCAGCCAATAAAATAAGGGTATTGAAGATATCCTCTAGCAGTGTTCTAAAACTTTCGTCAGCATCAATAACAATCTCGTTGTTGTGAATGGATACATCAAATCCAAAATGGGATTTGAAGACCAATAAATTTCTGTCTTCGACACCCACTAATAGTTGTAAAGTTTCTACATGATTGACTTTAAGGTTTAATTTCATTAACTATCCTCCGTTGAATATCTCTATTTTACCAAAAATGCGTTAAAAAAGCACCTTTTTGAAGGTGCATTCTCATTTATTAGCCGTTTAAAGATTAGCGCTTTTTAGTCTTAGCTGCTTTTGCTTTCATGCGACGATCTACGCCTGGTTTAATATAGAATTCGCGCTTACGTGCTTCCGAAAGAGTGCCATCTTTAGCAACATTACGTTTAAAACGCTTCAACGTATCTTCTAATGATTCACCTTTGCGTACTTCTGTTTTAGGCATGTCTGCCCTCCTCCCACACGTTTGATTTTTCAAACCTCATTTATTATAAAACATTTTTGGATATATGTCAAAGTATTTTTGATAACTTACAAAGAAAAAGCATTCAAAAACGGTATATGGGCTAGTTCTGTCGGTAGAATTGATGCCCCAAGTGAAACAAATAAGGCACCAAGCGTTTTAAAGAACTCTCTTTCCGTTTGGTCAATGCCACCCTCAGGACCAATGATGACCACAATTTCTTGATTTGTGTGGTTTTTCACAATATCTTTTAATTGAACGGTTTTTTCTTGTTCATCCAAAATGATTAATATTTTTCCTTTGATTTCCAGTTCAGTTAATGAATTTAAGAAAGCGATGGCTGGTTTTTTCGATAATCTTGCAAGTTCAGCTGCTTCTTTGGAGATCTTTTCTAGTCTTTGTTTTTTATGTTCGGTGTTTGCTAGTTTAGCGATGCTTCGTTTCATTGGTACAAAAACAATTTTCTCTGCACCAAAGAGGGTTGCATATTTGGCAACAAGCTCTATTTTATCGCCCTTTGGTAAACCTTGAACAACGGTAATTGGTTTGGGTAATACAAGAGGCAGTTCCTCAAGTTTTTCATAACTGACTGTTTTACCTGTCATATTAAGACTTGCTGTAAAACAAGTTCCCATTAAGCAAAGTTCAACTTGGTCACCTGATTTACTTCGCATCACGTTGATGATGTGATGGATGTCATTTGGATCAAATTCGTTTTGATCACTTAGAAAGTATCGTTGCATATAGTCACCTTATAAAAAATAGGTATTCCATATTCGGAATACCTGTTTAACTACTAGTTGAAGAATCTATCTTCCCCATTACTCCAAATAATCATGATGAAGTATAAAATCGCCATGATGAGCATTGCTCGGTAAAAGAATACCTCAGCACCTTGTGCTTTACGGTTCTTAAACAAATCTTGGTTGCTTCCAGTAAATGCTTCTAAGACATCTTCTCTTGTAGATGATAAAGCAGATACGCCAATCATTAGGATACTTAGTATAAATATAATCCAGTCAGGAAATAACATAATTTAATAACTCCTTTTATAAACCTAGTTAATTATAACGGATTTGATAGTTGAAAGTCAAGGTTTTATTCAAAAACTTGCATTAAATCTTCAATCATCTGGATTGTTGATTTAATTCCACCTGGTAAAATGTACCAAGATGCCGGATCAAGTATATAAATATCATTATTTTGTCCAGCAATTGTTGCTTGAACCAAGGCATTTTGCATCACTTGCGTAATTGCACCACTACCACCAACGGCAGCTGACCTATCCATTAAGAAAATGATCTGTGGGTTGACTGCAGAAACGTATTCATAGGAAACGATATTGCCGTGTGCTGCAAATACTTCAGCATCAGGATCAGTTGGTAAGAATCCAACCTCATCATAGATGACACCATAACGAGAACCAGCACCAAATAATGAAATATCATCGCCATTGATTAATAAGAATAATGCATTTTTACCAGCTGACAATGCTTGAAGTTCGGTAAGTGCTGTTTCAAACTGCGTAATGTAACCATCAAGTTCTGCTTTTATATTCGGGAAAATAGTGCCTAAATTCTGAAAGACTTGTCTTTGCTGTGCAAATGAAAATGTTGTATTAGAAACATCCAAGACATCAGCGTAAAGATATCTTTCTTTTAATGTCTCATATAATGCTGAACTGCGTCCACCAATGATGATTAAATCTGGCAACATTAAATCCAATGTATCGTAGTTAGGTTCAAACAATGTACCGGTATTTGGATAGTTATTGCCTGAAAATTCACTAATTGATGCTGGCAAATTATTCTTTGGTAATCCAAAGTAGGTAATGCCTGCTTCATTTAAACCAACGACCGATAAAATATCGGCAACCTCTAATGCAAAGGTAACCACCACATTTGGCTGAATTCTGAAACTTTCAGTAACCGTTTCTCTGCCATATGTTGTTGCACCTAAATTATCGGTTCCGTTTGCTTTAGAAACAGTATGAGTAATCTCGCTTGTCCACTTTGCATAAAGTGTGATATTGTTGTTGACGCCATTCTCATCAAAGTTCCATGCTGATGTAAATCTTTTGTTGGTATACCAGCCTGAAAACGTATAATCCGCATACACCGGATCATTTGGCGCTTCAGCCAACGCATTTAATTCAACCACTTGCGTTGTTTCTAAAGTGCCACCTAATGTATCAAACTTCACTTCAAATGGTCCGGTATCAGAACCCTCTAATCCACAAGCAGCAAGGATGATGCTTAATGTTAAAACGATAAAACTTAGAAATATTCTTTTCATCTACAAATACTCCTTTTTTTATTTTTGTAGCTCTTTTTCTAATAACTGATTAAATACACAAATTCTTCTGCCATCAACTTCTCTAATACAAAATTGATGGTCATAAATATGATTCAAGGTATCGACATGCATCATATTGTCAATATCGCCATCAAATGCGACCTGTCCATCCTTAATGGCAATCGCATGATGACAAAACGTACTGGCAATATTGATATCATGCATAATGACAACAATCGTTTTTCCTAAATCCTTGACCAACCTTTGAAGTAGGTTCATCATTTCGATGACATACTTTACATCTAGATTATTGAGTGGCTCATCCAGTAAAATATATTTTGTATCCTGCACTAAGATCATCGCCAGTAAAACACGCTGCAACTGT
>CAZIZJ010000133.1:0-3393 GCA_964543675.1 uncultured Acholeplasma sp.
CTGCTAAAGATAGCAGTTATTGCCCATTGCTCGGTAATCATCTGGATTGCCTAAAAAGACATTGACTGCTAAATATCTTAAAAACATATCGACATTGAAGTTCGCTTCAATGTATGTCTTAAATGATTCACCAGTTTTTTCATTGATATTTAGAATAAAGGATTTCAGTGCCGCATGTTTATTGACTAAAACATCTTTATTGGTTTTCAAATCATATGCTGGATGATATGATAGTGTACTCTCGCCGATTGCTGCTTGATTTGTCAGTGTTTGGAGCGTTGCCGGTCCATAGCCTTGCCATAATGATTTATAAAGATCGCCATCTTCTGATACATTATTAAATCTTCTTTCAATGAATTCATCATCAACTGGTTCAAAGAGCGTATAAATGCCGTATTGATGTCTGATGCCTTCGATTTCAACTGAAATTAAAGCGTGTGATGTTGCTTGCGCTAAAACACCGTAATGCTTAAACATCTCCATTGAGTATTCTTCTATCATGTATGACGAATGATTATTTCGGTTATACTTCATATCAATTTCTTTGAGTTCAAAGCCTCTGCGTCCTTGATTTTCTGGATGTTCTCCGTTGAATTGATATCTGAAGTTAATCTTCCAGTGAGCCAGTTTTAAGTTACCGGAACCATCCTCAATGAAATCAATCGATGTATTGCCTCTATTTCTAAAACCAATGTTTTCAATGATTAACTCGCCGTCATTATCGATATAATGAAAATCTGCCTTCACATATTCATCAAGGCTGACATTATTATATGTGTTTTTATTTGCATGCTGGATACTTAAAAAACGATTCCATTCATCCGCTGAAATCTTAATAATGATTTCTTTGAATATATTGTCGTTAAAAAGTCGGTCAAAGTCAAAATCTGATGTATCTTCTACCTCAGGATCTTCTGTACCATTACCAGGTTGCTCAGGATTATTGGGATTTGGTCCTGGTCTTACACTGCAACTCCAGGTTGCAAGTACCAACAAGAACGATAGACTTATTAACCATAGCTGTTTCATCAATAGTATCTCCGTATGGTGGATTGGTTTTCTCTGTAACAATATCATAACATATAATTTCCTATAATCATTGGTACTGTCATGGTCTTATTTATATAAGTTATAAGTAAACGGTATCTTATTCATTATTATTATAAATAAGACCTTTTTTATTATAAATAATTTGAAAATTGAATGAAAAAATGTTACATTAGTGGTGAATTGGAGGATGAACATATGCACATGCATGAAAAAACTAAAAATCAATTAATCGTCGAAATCATTAGTGTAGGTATTGCTTTAACATTGATTATCGTCGCCTTTGTTTTACAAAATACAATACCCTTTGAAACCCATGATGCTGTTATTGGTCTGTTTGCCGTAGCGTTCATTATTGGTGGTTTTTCCAAAGCCAAAGAAGGCATTATGGAAACCATTGAACATAAGTCACTTAATGTTGAAGTATTGATGGTACTTGCTGCATTTTCAGCATTCTTAATAGGGAATCCTAGTGAAGGTGCGCTTTTAATTATCATTTTTGCTGTTTCAGGTATCTTAGAAGGCTATGCCAGTGCCAAGTCTAAAAAAGAATTGACAACACTCCTTAAAATATCACCTGATTCTGCAACCCTTTATGCCGATGGTGTTGAAACGGTTGTTTCAGTTTCGACCTTAAAGATCAATGATATTGTTCTTGTCAAAGTAGGGGATTCCATTCCAGTTGATGGTCTTATCATTCGCGGTAAGTCATCAATTAATCAGGCAGCCATTACTGGTGAATCAATGCCGGTTGTCAAAGATGTCAATGATGTTGTTTATGCTGGTACCTTTAATCTTTCTGCACCGATTATTGTAAAGATTACCGTTGATCCAAAAGACTTTGTTGTCTCAAAGATTATTAATCTAGTTAAAGAAGCACAGGAAAATCAAGGAGTCAAACAATCAGCGATTGAAAAAATAGAAAAATGGTATGTCTATTTCGTTATTTTACTCGCTTTATCTTTCATGTTTATTCCACCTCTCTTTAATCTGCTTTCCTGGCAAGAATCACTTTACCGAGGCACTGTTGTTTTAGTTGTTGGTTCACCTTGTGCCTTAATGGCATCCATTGCACCAGCAATGCTATCGACATTATCCAATGCTGCCAGAAATAGAATACTGATCAAAGGTGCCAATCATTTAGAAACGCTGGCTGATGTTAAAGTCGTTGTTCTAGATAAAACCGGAACAATTACTGAAGGTCGACCAACTGTTATTGAATTTCTAATCGACACTCCTTACAACAAACAAGAAATTATGGATATTGTTTATTCGATGGAAAAACTCTCAACCCATCCACTGGCGACATCAATTACCGATTACTTAACCGATAAAGCGACATATACTGCATCAAAAGTTACTGAGGAACCGGGACATGGTATGATATTAAAACTAGGCAATGACACTTATAAGGTTGGTAAATTTGATTTCATGCACTCACATTTCTTATCGCCTAAACTGATTGCTGCACAAGAAAAAGGTCACTCAATTGTACATATTATCTTAAATGATCAACTGGTTGGTTACATCTCACTCTATGATGCACTACGCGAAGGCATCAACGAGATGATTGCATCGTTAAAAGAAAAAGGCATCAAATCAGTATTACTTACTGGTGATAACGAAAAAACTGCAAAAACAATTGCAGCACAAGCAGGAATCGATGAAGTCATATTCAATGCACTGCCTCAAGATAAAAAAGATCATGTTGACCGTCTAAAAAAAACATACGGCAAAGTGTTAATGGTTGGCGATGGTATCAATGATGCACCAGCGCTTGCTGCTGCTGATATTGGTGCATCTATGGCTAGCGGAACCGATTTATCAATTGAAACAGCCGATGTCATTTTCATGAATAACAATTTATTTAATATCTCAAAGCTATTAAGATTATCTAAAGCAAATCGAGCAATCATCTATCAAAACATGATATTCTCTGTCGGTCTAATCCTGCTATTATTGATTACCAATGTATTTGGCTTCATTCAGTTGCCAACTGGTGTGATTGCCCATGAAGGCTCAACCATTTTAGTTATTTTAAACAGTTTAAGAATGTTGTTAAAAAAATAAGTAGGCAGCCTACTTATTTTCTTTCAATAGTTTTTTATCTCTTTCTTCATTATAAAACTCAATACCGTTCTTACCAGATTGTTTAACGGTGTATAACGCATTATCCGCTTTTTTGATGATTTCATGAACATTTTGTCCATCATCTGGATAATATGCTATACCGACTGAGGCACTAAGCTCAAACTTTACATCGCCAATGTAGATTGGCTCGCCGGCTTCTTTCCCTTTCTCAATAATGACTTCTATCAATTCTTTATTGGTATCACAGTCGCTAAT
>CAZIZJ010000134.1:0-3306 GCA_964543675.1 uncultured Acholeplasma sp.
GAGCTGTCCTTGAGTTTGGTGCGAGACGTGCTCATTCATATGATGCTGCCAACCTAGGTGCAAGATCTGCATATATCGGTGGCGTTTTAGGTACGTCTAATACCTTGGCAGAAAAGTTATACGGTATTCCAGCACTTGGCACGATGGCCCATTCCTATGTTCAAAGTTTTGAAACAGAATATGATGCATTTAAGAGTTATGCCTTAAACTATCCTGACCAAACCTTACTTTTAGTTGATACCTATGATACATTGAATCAAGGGATGCCTAATGCGATTAGAATTCACAATGAAATCTTAAAGCCAATGGGTAAATCGTTAAAAGGCGTTAGAATTGATTCAGGCGATTTAGCGTATCTTTCTAAAAAGGTTAGAGCAATGCTGGATGAGGCTGGACTTCATGAAACCAAGATTACCGTTTCTAATTCATTGGACGAATACTTGATTAGAGATTTAATTGTTCATCAAGATGCACAAATTGATTCATTTGGTGTTGGCGAAAGATTAATTACTGCAAGATCTGAGGCAGTCTTTGGTGGTGTCTTTAAATTAAGTGCATTTGAGGTAAACGGAAAACTAGTACCAAAAATTAAGATTTCAGATAATGTTGCTAAAACAACGATTCCAGGATTTAAACAGGTTTACCGTTTCTATGATGAAAACAAGATGGCGATTGCTGATTTGATTACTTTGTTTGACGAAGTGATTGACGAGAAGAAGCCATATACCTTGTTTGATCCAAGTCATCCTTGGAAAGAAAAGGTAGTCGAAAACTTCAAAGCCGTGCCACTTTTAATTCCGATTTTTAAAAAAGGAAAACTGGTTTATCAAAAACCGTCGTTAAAAGCGATACGTCAAAGAAAAGAACAATTGTTCGAAACCTTATGGAAAGAAGTTATTCGTCTAAAGAATCCCCATCAGTACTATGTCGACTTATCGAAGAAGCTATGGGATTTAAGACAGGAACTGATGACACAGCACAGAAACTAGTATAGAAAGCGATTAGGCGTTTTAATGGCAAATCAAATATCAAAAAATACCGGACGTATGTTAAAAGGCAAGCATATATGGCTATCTATGCTGCTTTTGTCGTTACCGATCTTAATCAACAATTTGATTAAATCGTTGCATGGTATGATCGATATTTACTTTGTTTCAAGAATGGCTGGTGTTGCACCTGAAACCAAAGACTCAGCGATTGCAGCACTTAGTCTCCATGAATCATTTAACAATATGATTTTAGCTTTAGGGGTAGGTTTAGCGATTGCAGCGATTGCTGTGACCTCACAGTTTTTAGGTGCCAAAAGAGAAGATAAAGCGAAGTTTTATGCGGGACAGTTCATTACCATTTCGGTGATCATCGGTATCGTATTGACTGGAATCATTTATGGACTATCCTGGGTATTTATCGGTTGGATGGGTGCCAAGGGTGAAACCTATACGTTCGCTCTTGAATACTTTAATATTAGAAGCTTAGAGTTAGCTGGCGTTATTTTCTTTTTAGTCTATCAGGCAATCAGGCAGGCACAAGGTTCAACCTTGATGCCAACCATCTTTAATATGATGGGCATCATTTTAAATATTGGACTGACTTGGCTTTTTGTTGTTGAACTTAACTGGGGGGTTGCTGGTAATGCATGGGCGACCTTGATTGGTAACCTAGCATTTATTCCGTTAATGATTCTTGATTTATGGTTATCCAAAAAATACATGAACATTACCATGGAATCACTGATTCCTAGAAAATCAACGATTAAAGAAATTTGGCCGTTTGCCTATCCGGCAGCAGTTGCACATGCTGTCACATTTTTTGGCTTTTTGTTAATTAACTCATTTGTTTTAATTCAGTTTGGCGATATCATATCTGCCAGTTTTTCAACCGGTAATAAGTTATCTGGACTGTTAATGAATCCTATCTATGCCATCACCACGATTAGTGCTGTCTTTATTGGCAGTAATATTGGTAATAAACAGCCAGATAGGGCGATGAGTGCATATAAACAATCCGGTATTTTAACATTCAGTCTAACGGTGGTTGCAGTAACGATCGCGATAATATTCAGGGAAGAATTCGTCATCTTTTTAGTTGGTGCTGATAATACCAGCTTAGTCGAAATCTCAAAGGAATATACGTTTTGGTTATTAATGACGCAGCCGTTTATGGCAATCTTCCAAAACTATATGGCAATCTTTAACGGCAGTGGACAATCCAAACTAGGTCTTCAGGCACAATCGGTGAGGCTCTGGGCATTAAGAATTCCTTCACTGTTGCTGCTGTTCTTGATCTTTCCTACGATGGGATACTCAGTTGTCTGGACAGCGATGAACTTTTCTAATATCGTATCGCTCTTTCATGCACATTACTTAAAATCACATATCACTTTAGATATTAGGGTCAATCTCGATGATGAACAAGGTATTGAGGTGGCATTATGATTCATGTTGTCTTATGTCAGCCAGAAATTCCACAAAATACCGGTAATATCATGAGAACTTGTGTCGGTACTGGTGTGAAAATCCATTTAATTGAACCCTTAGGGTTTAAAATAGATGAAAAGCAGCTCAAGAGAAGTGCTGTTGATTATTATGATGCTTTATATTTTGAAATACACAAAGACTGGGAAACATTTGTAAGTACGCACCAAGGTGCCTATTTCTTTTTAACCAGATACGGGAAACATACACATACAAGTCCTAAATATGATGAAATCAGATCCGATATTTATTTAGTATTTGGTTCAGAGTCATACGGGATTGACCGAAAGCTTTTAGCAGCGCATGAGGATTTTACATTTAGAATACCAACAAATGATAAAATCAGAAGTTTAAATCTATCGAATGCAGTGGCGATCACGATTTACGAGGTCTTGCGTCAATTAGGTTTTCCAGACCTTTTTAATCAGGAGCCGGCTTCACTTAAAGGCAGCGATTATTTAGAGACATTCAAGGAGAAGACAGCATGGAAAAAGAAATAAGAGTCAAAAGACTACAAACAGTTGGCGAAGAGATTGCCAACGCAACATCACATGGCGTGATGGCAATATTTGGCATTTATGCATTAATTGCATTAATCATCAAATCAAGCACGGCATGGAGTTTACTATCAGCCATCGTATTTGGCGTTTCAATCATCTTTTTATATATGATGTCAACCCTTTACCATGCCCTTGCTTTTACGGGCAGTAAAGACCTGTTTAAACGCTTTGATCATCTAGCAATTTATATTTTGATTGGTGGGACGTTTGCTCCTGCATTATTGTTGCTGCCTAGTTTAAGGGAAACACCTTTCTTAGGCATTGAAGGTTTA
>CAZIZJ010000135.1:0-3292 GCA_964543675.1 uncultured Acholeplasma sp.
TTGATTACCAGTAAGTTCGCTACCTATGTGACCTTAAATAGTAATGATAGTCCATATACCAATAAAGCAGATGCAGAAAATGGTATTTCAGTACCAGTTGATCCAGTCATTGAAAATCCGACCACCGTATATTTTTATAACTCTGATGGCTGGGCAAACGTATTTGCTTATGCATTTAGTCATGAACCATTCAAAGAATATCTAGGTGCTTGGTCAGGAATGGCTGCAACTGTCGTATCCGGTAAGACCGGCTGGTATCAAATTGAAGTGCCGTTTGAACAAGGCAGTGGTCCATTTGATATTTTATTCAATAATGGATTAAGTGGTACAGACGAAAGAAAAACAGCAGATACAACGATTACCGATAACTTAATTTATGTATCAATGGCAGGCAGATATGCTTCATTTGAAGCAGCTGAAGCATCTGTTGTCGTCACACCTGTTGAAAATGCAACTACCGTTTATTTCTATAATTCAGCAAGCTGGACAACTGTTTATGCTTACGCATGGCATGGTGATCCAGAACAAAGACCACTAGGCAACTGGCCTGGTACACAAGCGGTTGCAGTTGAAGGAAAAACCGATTGGTATCAAATTGAAGTGCCGTTTGAAGCAGGTAGTGGCACCTTCCAAATCATATTCAATAATAATAGTGGTAACCAAACAGCTGATATGCTGATTGATGGTAATCTGCTTTATGTTTCATTTGAAGGGGTTTACGCATCATTTGAAGCAGCTGAGGCGTCACTTGAACCACCAGTTGTTGACAATTCAACCACCGTTTACTTTTATAACTCTGGTTCATGGGAAACCGTTTATGCCTATGCATGGCACGGAGATCCAGAACAAAGACCATTAGGCAGTTGGCCAGGTACACAAGCAGTACCGGTTGAAGGGGAAGATGACTGGTATCAGATCGAAGTACCATTTGAACAAGGCAGTGGCTCATTTAAAGTAATATTTAATAACGATAGTGGCAGCCAAACGGGTGACACCGTGATCGAAGATGATTTAGTCTATGTTTCACTTGCAGGTGCTTTCGCATCGTTTGAAGCGGCTGAGGCATCGATGGAGCCACCGGTTGTTGACAATTCAACCACAATCTATTTTTTCAACTCTAACGCATGGGAGGCGGTTTATGCCTATGCATGGTACGGAGATCCGGAACAAAGACCACTAGGCAGCTGGCCGGGAACACTTGCAGTACCGGTTGAAGATGAAGATGGCTGGTATCAAATTGAAGTACCATTTGAACAAGGCAGCGGATCGTTTAAAGTAATATTTAATAACAATAGCGGCAGCCAAACAGGTGATATGGAGATTGAAGATGATTTAGTCTATGTATCACTAGCAGGTGTATTTACATCATTTGAAGATGCAGAAGCAGCTTTAGAATTGCCAGATGAACCAACAACTATTTATTTTTATAATTCTGATGACTGGGCGAATGTTTATGCCTATGCATTTTATGGCAACCCAGGACAAACACCACTAGGCAACTGGCCAGGTACAGAAGCTGAACCAGTTGATGGTCATCCAAACTGGTTCCAAATAACAGTGCCAGTTGATGTTGATCAAACACCATTTTCATATATCTTTAATAACGGACTTGAAAATCCAGATTTAAGACAAACACCGGACTTAGAATTATTTACAAGAACATTTGTCTATATTACAGTGAGCGGCAATGCATATGAGTCTTTTGAAGATACAGAAGAAGCAATGCTTGAACCGGATCCAGTTGAAACGACACTTTACTTTTATGACTTTTTCGAGTGGGAAACATTGTATGGTGAAATCTCATTAATGAGTAACTTAGCAGTGATTTTTCATGAAGCATCATTCACGCCAGTCGATGGTAAACCACTATGGTATCAAGTGACTGTCGCCCTTGATTTGACAGCAGAAGCGATTAAATTCGAGATTTTGTCAGCAAATGGCAGTTTGATATTTAGCACGCTAAATAACAATGAACAGGTTTATTTTGCCCATGGTCCATATAAGGAAAGCAGTTTTGAAGCCATCGAAGCGAAATTCGAAACACATACGACAGTATTCTTCTACAATACGTTTGAAGTTCAACCGTACGCTTATTTAACGTCTTCACCAAATACCTTAGGTGGCTTTCCAGGTGTCGCACTAAATCATGTTGCAGGTAAATGGCATTCAATTAAAGTACCTTTGACAGGTATTGGCAGTTCATTTAGTATTCGATTTAATGATGGTGAGAACGGGTATACACCAATCACGGTCAACGTTACTGGCAATAAATACTATTTAGATGGTGTCTTATACGCAACCATGGAAGATGCGCAAGCAACCCTGCCAGAACCAATTACCACCACACTTTATTTCTATAATATTCATGGCTGGACAGAAGTTTATGCCCATGCATGGGTTGAAGGTGTTGGTGAATTAACAAGTTGGCCAGGGATGCTAGCAACACCAGTACCTGAAAAGGATCATTGGTACGTTGTAATCTTTGAGCACGATCTATCTGAACATGAACTATCTTACTTATTTAGTAATGGTGGTTCAATGAAGACACCAGACCGTGTGATTGCTGAAGACTACCAAGAATGGAACTATATTGGCTATCCATCCATCGATAGTGATTCATTCGAAGGTTTAGAAGCACTCATTCCGGAATTAACCAGAGTCTATTTCTACAATAATCAAGGTTGGGCAGAAGTCAATGTTCACATTTGGTATACCGATGGACTTGGTTTAACTGAGTGGCCTGGTGCATCTGCAACCAAGGAATCAGGAGAAAGCGACTGGTACTATATTGATTTGTATATAGAACTAGGTTTCAATATCATCTTTAACAACAATAACCAAGGTGCTCAAACAGCTACAATCACAATCAGCGATAGCACAGCGGTCTACATCGTATATCCAAATCTGAAATTCAATAGTAAAGCCGATGGCGTTGCACATTTTGAAGAAACTTAAAAAATGATTTATTTAAACGGGAATTATGCATACTGCATAGTTCCTTTTTATTTGTTTAATCAAGGTATGCGTATTATAATGAATGTATAGGAGATTGTATGAACTTAGGTCAACTAGCAACAACGATTGATAAAATTCATCTAGCAATTTATCAGGAACCATCTGATCATCAACTGTCAGTCAGTGATCGTGTCCTTAGATTATATTTTAAGGATGAGTTTATTGAACTCGACAATGTCATTGATCCTTTAAGGTTTAGACTGGTGTTTCCTGATTATGTTGGAAAAATAGAAAAGTTTAGAAAACGCGTTTTTTATGAAAAAATAAACACGTTAAA
>CAZIZJ010000136.1:0-3241 GCA_964543675.1 uncultured Acholeplasma sp.
TGCGTAACCTGTTGAACTCCAAAAAGGACGCGGCCGCTTAAAGGAGGTATCATGAAAGCAGAGGATTATCGGACAGAAGCGGATATCATCATGCAGGTGCTGGGGCTGGATGTGGACACTATCCGCCAGATGGAGGTCCAGTTCATGAATATCAGCGCTTCAGGGCGCTTTGCACCCCGCAGGCTGTCGGACGCCGAGCTGGATACGCTGAAACATCGTGGCATCGACGCCAGGGTGATGTGCGAGATGGGGGTGCTTCCCTCGCTGAACTCCCGCGCGCTGGATCTTTCCCTCCTTGCCGACCGCTATCAGCAGGTGAACACCCCTCCAGGACTCGGTATTTAGCTGTTATTAAACAAAAAGTAAGAGATTTCTGTTGTATTATTGCTCGTTACAAGAGAATATACGGTGATTTTTTGACCTAATCGTTACGCATTCACGGATACATGGACACGACTGTCGATCCCTCCCAGGAAAAAACCCGAACCATTGTGCTGATCTATGGGTCACTGGACAATGGTGCGCCGTTCTGGGTCTATGCCGCCGTGCGCCCCTCGAAATCCCAGGACATGCTGACCGCGCAGAAAACCACAGGGCTTGATCTTCATCATTTTGAAGATCAGCTGCAATATGGAGTTCACCAATTTTTTGATAGATGTTGGCCATCCACAGTAATTCACGTTTTAAATCTTCTGAGTCATTGAAGTTCGCTTCAATGATTTCAATGACTTGCATACGCTCATCTTCTGTCCAATCAACTTCAGTATTGGTCGACTGATAAATACCAAAGTCAATGATTGGTTCTAATAAAACATCTAGAATTGATAACTCAGCAATACCACTTAATACTTCTTGGAACCATGCATGGTAAACTGGATCAGCATTTAACACAATGATTAAATCATCAATGTTTTCAATGAATTCCGATAACGTAATGTCGGCAATGGTATCGCCGTCTAAATCAATACCTGGGAAACTATAGAATGTCGTGTCAAGCAAATTAACCAACTGACTTAAAGTTGTTGAAATAAAGTTTCCATTGAATCCGGCAATCGATTGACGGATACTATCAAGTAGTTCAACCTTTTCTTCAGTTGTTTCTAACCAAATAATTTCATTTCTTACGGATTCATGATAAATCCCCACTTCAAGTGCGATATCTGCTAACTGTAAAATATCTAGTGATACCAGTCTAGTTAGCGCACTAATGAATAACGCTTGTTGATCTGCATTAAAATCACCTAAAACAGCAAAGTTATCTGCAACGGTTTCCCACGCAGATACACGTTGAATTTCCAGGAGTTCATGCACTGCTAAATAGATTTGTTGGAAATCGCTCGTCAGATCAATATCTGTAGCATCAATCTTTTCAAATAGGGTTGCCAGTTCTTCTTCAGTTAGAAAAGCTGCATCCTCCATTGAATTGGCATAGGATAGTCCCAGTTTAAGCACTGGCTTTAAGGATGAGTTAAGTAACTGAGATTCTGCGAAGGCTGCAAAGAATCCTTCATAACGACTAAAATCTTCAGCCGTCATATCAAAATCAAAGGTGCCAGCAAGAATATCAGGCAGTGCTGACTTCAAACCTTCGCCGACCCATTTTAATTCAGTACGCCAAATGATGACTTCATTATCGTTAACTTTTGATCTAAAAGCTAAATCGAAGAAAAAGTCAGCAGCACCCACACCTTCAAATTGTACGACATCATTAATTACTTTTACAAAGTTATAGTCATTTGCCTTATTAATGGCTATCGCTAGTTCATCATATTCTGGATCATCGATTTCAACGCCTTGACCAATAATGGTATTAATGAGGATAAGGAACGGAAAAAGCATGATGAATCCTGAAAACACACCTCTAAAGATACCAATGAAACCACCAATCAGTGGTTGTTTCGGTAAACCGCTGACAACCGGTTTAATAAATAGCCAAGGAATACCAAATATGAGGAACTGAAATACAAATCTAAGAACGACATAGAAAAAGACAAATAAGTTGATTTTTAAGACTAAATCGACGATGGCTAGTACTAAAGGTAACGCGCCAGCAGCGACAATCATATCAATATACGGATCTATATCAACCATGCCAAATGTTAAATATGCGGCATATTGTCTTAAAAACTCCTCATTCAAAAAGTCGTTTAGTTGAACAAATCCGATTCCCCAGAAAAGCGCACCAATTAAAATAACGTGACCTAAAAAGAACCAACTTGTCTTAACAACGCCTCTTTTCATCCCCAAAAGGAAATGTATCAACACAAAAATACCAATTACGGCACACTGAAATATTAAAAAATACAAAGGAATTTGTGAAACATCAAACCCAAACATAATTATTCCTCCCCCAATTAACTATCTTTATTATACAAGAAATGTTTGTGTAAACAAACAAATGAGAACTGCTTAAAAGTAAAAAGCAAACTCATTTTTTTGAAATTTGCTTTCTCATATAACCATTTAATTTTAAAACCACTATGTTTCTTTTAATAAATAGTGTGTGTTTCTACCTTTTCCATTTTTCTCAAGTATTTGTTTTTCAATCAAATCATTGATGAGTCTTGTCGCTGTATCTTGTGAGATTTTTGCTATTTTAGCGAATTTCGAAGTCGTTAGATTTCCTTCAAAACCATCAAACAACATATTGATAATTTTTACTTGTCTAGCATCCATAACTTGATCTTTATTATGAATCCAAAATACCGTCTTTCTCATCACTAAATTCAATGTTTTAGTTGATGATTCTAATGCTCTTTTAAAGCAGTTAAGAAACCAATCTAACCAAGGAGTGATATTTAGTGAACCTTTTTGTGTGGTTTCCAAAATATCATAATATATTTCTTTTTCGAAATTAATTTGTTTGGACAGTGATACATATTTAATAAACTCACCCTCAGATTTAACTAGTAAATGCTGTGTAATGTTTCTGGCTATTCTTCCATTTCCATCATCAAAAGGATGAATCGTTAAAAAATACAGTTGTGCAACAGCAGCTTTAATAAATGGATGTATATTATTGTCGTTTATCCAATGAATAAAATCATTCATTAATTTTTGAACTTCCTTCGCCTTAACAGCTTCAAAATGAATGATTTCTCTCCTGCCTTTGGTTGAGACAACACGCATCTCATTTTTTCTATATGCGCCAGTAATGATTTTATGCATACCTGAATATCCATTAGGAAATAAAAATCTATGCCAATTAAATAATCTTTCATGCGTCAATGGACTTAAATTA
>CAZIZJ010000137.1:0-3224 GCA_964543675.1 uncultured Acholeplasma sp.
GTATGCCAGAGGAGCATACCGAATCGTTAGAAACAACGTTTCAGAAATCAATGGCTTCCTATCGGAAAACTTATCGGGCATGAAAATCACTCAGGTCTTCAATCAGGAAAACAAAAAGATTGAAGAGTTTGAAGTGATTAATCATAAGCTCCGTCAAAGCTACTTAAGAGAAATCAACGTCTTTGGGATTTATCGACCACTGATTTGGTTGCTTGCCATGGCAGCAACCATGCTAGCCATTTACTTTGGTATCGATTCGGTATTTAACGGAACGTTGACGATTGGACTATTTGTTGCATTCTATGTTTATGTTGGTCAGTTCTTTGAACCGATTCAGCAAATTGCTGAACAGTTCAACAGCTTGCAAAACGGCTTTTCAAGTGCAGAAAAAATATTTGACGTTCTAGATACGGTACCAGACATTGTAGATGATGAAGACGCGATTGAACTAGAAAGCTTTAAAGGCGATATTGAATTCAAGGACGTATGGTTCCAATATATTCCTGATGAATGGGTGTTAAAAGGTATCTCATTTAAAGTCAAGCCAGACGAAACTGTCGCCTTTGTTGGGGCAACCGGTTCAGGTAAGACAACCATTCTACAACTGATTGTCAGAAATTACGATATTCAAAAAGGTCAAATTTTAATTGATGGTATTGATATTACCAAAATCAAAAGAGCATCGCTCAGATCATTTATCGGGCAAATGCTGCAGGATGTATTCCTATTCTCAGGTACCATTAGAAACAACATTACCTTGAATGATGAAAGCATTACCGATGAAGCAATCATCCAAGCATCAAATTATGTTGGACTCGATTATGTATTAAATAAATTGCCAGAAGGACTAGAACACAAGGTCAGAGAACGCGGAAACAACTTCTCTAGTGGCGAAAGACAATTGATTTCTTTTGCCAGAGCAGTCGTTTATAAACCTTCCTTAATGATATTGGATGAGGCAACCGCCAATATTGATTCAGAGACAGAAGGCATCATTCAGGAATCACTTTCTAAAATGATGAACATATCAACAATGCTTATTGTTGCTCACCGCTTGTCAACCATTCAACATAGTGATAAAATACTGGTTATGAGCAAGGGTGAAATTAAAGAAACAGGAACACATCAAGAATTGCTAAAACAAAAAGGATTGTATTATAACCTTTATCAGTTACAATACGATAAACAGGAGGTAGAATCAAATGCTTAATAAAAAAGAGCTAGAAACACTGTTACAACTAGGTTTGGAAACCGGTGCTGATTTTTCAGAAATCTTTCTGGAAGATACGTATTCCGGAAATATACGGGTCAACAATGGCGATGTCATTAGCGTAACATCAGGTAATGTCCATGGTGTTGGCGTGAGATTATTGCTGGGAATTGATGAGGTTTATGGCTACTCAAATGATGATTCATATGAATCCATTGAAAAACTGATCCTAAACTTAAGAGGTTCATTCAAGGGTGAACCAAGTAAAGCAAAACTATTAGGTGAAAAACAGCCTTTCGTCTATGACATCAAAATACCGCATGATGCCATTACGCCAGAAGAAAAAAGCAAGACGTTGATTGAACTTTCAAACATCATTAAAGCGCATGATGAAAAGATCTTGCAGGCTGGTGCAACACTGATAGAATGGACTCAAAAAGTCTTGATTGCCAATTCAAACGGCATTTATCAAGATGACATCAGAACATATACAAGATGTGCATTAACGGCTGTTGCCCAAGATGGCGCATTGATGCAGGATGCATATGAAGCACCAGGCAGAAACATGGGCTTTGAACTGTTTGAAGAAATTGACTTTAAAGAGCTTGCTAAAGAAGTTGCAGAATCTGTGATGACTTATCTTTATGCAGATAACATGGAACCACAAGAAATGCCAGTTGTTTTACACAACGGCTTTGGTGGTGTCATTTTCCATGAAGCAGTCGGTCATCCGCTAGAAACATCAGCAGTTTCCAAAGGCTTATCACCATTTGCTGGAAAAATCGGACAAAAAGTTGCATCAGACATTGTAACGGCTTATGACAATGGTGACGATCCAAAACAATGGGGCAGAACCACTTTTGATGATGAAGGCAATAAAACCAGAAAAAATGTATTGATTGAAAATGGTATTTTAAAAGGTTATTTATCAGATTATAGAAACGGTAAACGGATGAACTATGAAGCAACCGGTTCAGGCAGACGCCAAAACTATAAATATGCTCCAACTGCAAGAATGAATACAACCTACATTGAAAATGGTAAAGACAATTTTGAAGATATCATCAAAGATACACCGTACGGACTATTTGCTAAAAAGCTAGGTGGCGGTACCGTCAACCCTGCGACTGGTGAATATAACTTTGCCGTGATGGAAGGTTATATGATCGAAGACGGCAAATTAACCAAGCCAGTCAGAGGAGCAATGCTCATCGGTCATGGTGCAGATACAATCTTAAAGATTGATAGAGTTGCAAATAACAGAACATTCGGTCAAGGAATGTGTGGTGCAGGATCCGGTTCAATTCCAACTGATGTTGGTCAACCGACTATCCGCGTATCATCAATGCTTGTTGGTGGTCAAGGAGGTAAGAAATAATGTTTAAGAAATGGATTGAATTAGGATTAAAAAAAGGTTTTAGCGAAGTTGAGATTTTCTCAAATCGCTCAAAGACATTATCAATTGAAGTCTATCAAGGAAAAGTTGAATCATTAACCAATTCGGATGTAACCAGTGCTAGAGTTAAAGGTATTTATGATGAAAAACTAGTTTCTGCGACATTAGAAGACTTAAGTGATGCAGCAGCAGACAAGCTGTTTGATCAATTGATTTTAAATGCGAAGGCATTAACGGTTAAAGAACCAGCCATCATCTTTGAGGGTTCAAAGAGTTATCCAGTCGTCAAAGAAAATGATTTTGACTTTGACAGTATTGCTATTGAAGACAAGATTGCATATTTAACCAACTTAGAAAAAGAAATCTTAAAACATGAATTTGTGAAGCAAGTAGAAAGCGCATCATACAGTGAAAGCTTTGGCGAAACAGTCATTACCAACTCCAAAGGGCTAAACTTAAAAAGAAAACATAACTTTGCCTACGCATATGCATATACCATCTTTGAAAAAGACGGTGATATTAAAACTGGCTATGATTTAAAGCTAGTTAAAAGATTTGATGAGTTTGATGTGCAAAAAGAAGCAGCAAACACAATCAAAGAAGGTATGTCCAAATTAG
>CAZIZJ010000138.1:0-2732 GCA_964543675.1 uncultured Acholeplasma sp.
GTCATCCCTAGTCCTTATTGATAAGTTAATATCGTATGTTCATTCTATCAAACTATCATTTATTATACAATGCAAAAAGCAAGTTCTATAATGTACTTTATTTATTTGGTACTGAATATGAAACAATGGGTCTTGAAGAATAGACAAAAAATATGCATTAATATACAAATGTTTTAAAATTATTTTGCCATAACGACATCAATTTATTATTTTCTACTTTACAATAGATATATTTTTCGATATCATTATTTGGATGTGTCAATTGATGGGAGAAAAACAATGAAAAATATCATGAATCCTGGACCATTGGGACTACTTGGTTTCGGTATGACAACCATACTTTTAAATTTACATAACGCAGGAATTATTCCACTGTCTTTAGTCATTGTCTCAATGGGGATTGCTTTAGGTGGAATTGCCCAAATGATTGCTGGAATACTGTCTTTTAAAACAGGAAACAACTTTGCAGGAACTGCTTTTACTGCTTACGGACTTTTTTGGCTATCACTGGTTTTTATTTGGTTGTTGCCAAATGATTATCCAGCACTGATTGCTGATAAGACATCCATGGGCTTTTACTTACTGATCTGGGGTGTTTTTACACTCTTTATGACAATTGGTACCTATACGCATAATACATCAACAAAACTGATCTTTTTGTCGTTGACAATATTGTTCTTTTTACTAGCGATTGCTGATTTTACCAACAACGATCTATTGACTAAAATTGCTGGTTATGAAGGCATTCTTTGTGGTCTCTTGGCATTATATGGGGCGGTTGCTCAAATTGTCAACAATGAATTAGGTAAAAAACTTTTCCCACTTTAATCAAGTTTAAACCAAAAGTAAGCCAAACGGCTTATTTTTTTGTTAGAATGTAAGGGTGAGGTGATCAAATGTCAACAACACAGGATTTTATTGATTATGTTATAAATCAAATCGATGTCAATTATTTAATCAGATATAAAAAGATGTTTGGTGAATACATGGTTTATGTTGATCAGAAACCAGCTTTATTGGTTTGTGATAACGTAGTCTATGTCAAAATGATTGATGCCTTAAAGGAAACACTTAACGCTGCTGAACAAGGTTTTCCTTATGATGGTGCCAAACTGCACTATATCTTGGATATTGATGATAAATCACTAACCACTCAGGTAATTGAGATATTGTTACCGTTTCTAAAGATACCAGTCAAGAAGAAAAAGAAAGAAAAATTATAATTTATCTTGCAATAAATTCGCTTTGCCTTATAATGGTATATGAAAAGAGCGAAGCGCATTTATGAAAAAATACATTGACGTTTTATTGAAGGCTATTTTAGCTGGTGTTTTAATTGGTTTAGCGGGTACGATATATTTAGTGTTAAAAGCCGAAAATGCTGTGTTAGGTGCATTTTTATTCGGTTTTGGGCTACTGACGATTGTTACCTTTGACTTCAAACTCTATACGGGGCGAATTGCATACGTTATTGATCAAAAGCCTAGCTATTTAATCGAAATACTAGTTATTATTCTAGGTAATGTAATCGGCACAGCACTGATTGCAGGTACTGTTTATATCAGTAACATGACGTCGATCATTGAAACTGCTGAACAAATGACCGTATTCAAACTGAACAACAATATGCTTAGCATGTTCGGTTTGTCAATTCTTTGTGGGATGATGATGTATCTTGGGGTTGAAGGCTACAAGCGCGTCAAAAATGATGTTGCTAGAGTAGTACTTTGTATCCTTGCAGTCGTCATTTTCATTCTTGGCGGATTTGAACACTCGATTGCCAACAGTTATTACTTTGTTTTGGCAAACATGTGGAGTTGGCATATGATACTATCATTTGTTGTGATGTTAATCGGTAATGCAGCAGGTGCCATTCTTTTAAACGGATTAGAAAAGGTAACAAAGACCAAATAAGACCGATAAAAGGTCTTTTTTGTTGGGCTTTGGTAAAATGGAGTAAAGCGAGGTGTTTTTATGAAAAGTGGCGTTGTTTTAATTACGGGTGCTAGTGCAGGCATTGGCAGAAGTACAGCCATCTATTTAAAGGAAAAAGGTTACACCGTTTATGCAGCTGCCAGAAGACTGGAAAAACTAAATGAGTTAATAGCTTATGGTATTTTCCCAGTTGAACTCGATGTTACCGATGAAAAAAGCTGCAAGGATGCAATTGATTACGTTTTTAGTCAAGAAGGCAGAATTGATGTCTTATTCAATAATGCCGGTTTTGGTTTATACGGACCGATTGAAGATTTATCTTTGGATGATGCCAGATATCAGTTTGAAGTCAATTTATTTGGACTGGCACAGATGACGAAACTTGTTTTACCAATCATGCGAAACCAAAGAAGTGGAAAAATCATCAATACATCAAGTATTGGTGGCAAGGTCGGTTCTCTTTTAGGCGGCTGGTATCATGCATCAAAGTTTGCTTTAGAAGGATTTAGTGATTGTTTAAGGCTAGAGGTCAAACAATTCGGCATTAAAGTTGTCTTAATTGAACCAGGACTGATTCAAACCGAATTCATGGGCATTACCTATGATAAGGCAAATACCATACCAGAAAGCTCGCCATACATCAATTTACTGACTAAAGTCAAAAGAGACGCCGAAAGAGATTATTTATCAGGTAAAGTCGGTTCAGACCCGATTGTTGTTGCCAAAAAAGTTTATAAGGCAATCAAATCAAAAAATCCAAAGACCAGATATGTGATGGGCGAACTTTCACATTTAGC
>CAZIZJ010000138.1:2742-3156 GCA_964543675.1 uncultured Acholeplasma sp.
AAAAGCTATTGCCAGATAAGTTAATGGATTGGATCATGCTGAAGCGATAAAAAAAGGACGCAAGTCCTTTTTATATCGCTAATGCGTGTCGTGCGATTTTCTCGATCAGTTCTAGTGGCAGTGGTTTGTTAACCGGTAATTGAATCGTGCCTTTGAAAGTCTTATAAGGTTTCAATTCAGCTTCGAAAAACGGAATGGATTTGGTTGCATAAATACCAATATGTGATTTATAACCGCCAATATAGAAAAATAACTTGCCTAACTTATAACCTAAGATCCCATACGATGGATACTCTATGATACGATCATCTAAACCAGTGATGAGCGATCTGACTTGATTAAGCAGTGGTAAAGTGTTTGGATCGACGGTACTTAAATAATCTTGAACTGTTTTATTGGTTGCCATAAAATGAC
>CAZIZJ010000139.1:0-3108 GCA_964543675.1 uncultured Acholeplasma sp.
GTAGAACCATTGGCAATAAGCCAATAATCAAATTGGTGCCAAAGACAATGACCAGTCCAATTAAGACGGTAAAGAAATCAACGTTGAAATTAGCAAATGCTGACAGCGGTGTTGATGCAAACATCGCTAAAACAAACGTCATGATGGCAAACCCTACAAATGATGAGACCAATGTCAATAAGGTAATCTCAACGGCAAACGATCCAAAAATCTCGCTCTTTTTAACGCCTAATGCACGGTAAACCGATATTTCATAGATTCTTGAGATCATTGATGAGCGCATGACGAAGTAAAACGCTAAGAGTGCACCAACAATCAAGAATCCAGAGACACCGAGATTTCCTGCCAGCCCTGAAGCAATCTCATTATCATTTCTTTGGATGGCATTGGCATTCGTTTGTTTGACTACATAGCCTAATGCTTCGAGTTGCTCCATGGTATTTGTCGGGTTTTCCGTATATAGATAATAATATGGTGCAGGCTGCAAAAGATTGAATTCAAATTCTTCTTTAGTCGGTTCTGGATCGGCATTGCCACTTAAGTAGGCAATGTCATAGTAATCAAAGGCATAGACTGCTTTATAATGCGCATTTGAAATACCAACGATCTTATACAGTCTTTCATAGGTATCTTCAAATGCTGATACAGTAATCTGTTCTCCGATGAATCCTTCAAGATGCCAGATGCCAATATCATTGAAGCTGGTATCCATAAAGGTTCCTTGACTATATGTTCCTGTAGAGACCACGACTTCAAACTCATTTTCAGGCAGTCTGCCATGAATGAGATTGGAATTATTCAATTGACCAGCATATTCCAATCTAATTTGGCTACCAATCGATTTATGCTGACCAGAACCTATTTTAATGCTTAAGTAAGGTGATGCCCATCTGTTATCCATCAAATAATAAGTATCATCACCAACAACATCCATGATTTCATCATATCTGGTTTGTTGGTCTTTTGGTGCTGAGTTGATGTTGTCAATTTCAATATAGTTTTCATCTCTGGTGACATAGCGTCTGTAATCAAGGGTTAATACCGTATAAAGATTGATTACCGTGTTGGCAATCAATGCACCGGATATGGCAAATATAATGAGCATCATTTTGCCTTTGGCACCAAATCTTAAGAACTTCTTGAAGGCTATCCAAAAGCTTGTTTTAAATGAAATGGACAGTTTCTTTTGTTTGCTTAAATGACTATGATCAAGCTTCGCGTGATCAAAGGTCGTTTCCAGCATTTCGGCACGGGATTTCTTCTTAAAATGCGCATCCTTGATTTCAACGTGTGATTCTTTGTCGATCAGTTTAACTTTTTCGATACTGGAATCAATATCCAGATACAGCGTCTTATTCTTAATGATCAATCGGACACTGGTTTCATGCACTTCATCCGTATCACTGTAAAGTGATGCCGTAAGTGCACCGTTGCCTAATTTGGATACTTCATTCAAATCCTTTAAATAAATGACATTTTCACTGGCGAAATTATGTTCTAAATTGGAATCGTTGGTGACATCAGAAATAATTTGTCCATCTTTTAACTCAATGATTCTTTCGCCGTAAAAATTAGCAATCTCTTTTTCATGGGTTACTAGAACAACCAATTTGCTTAAAGAAATTGATTTGATGATATTCATGATTTCAAGCGTGTTTCTAGAATCCAGATTACCGGTTGGTTCATCAGCGATGATTACTTTTGGATTTTTGACTAATGCTCTAGCAATCGCCACTCTTTGTTGCTGCCCACCAGATAACTGACTGGCACGCTTCTTTCTAAACCGGTACATGCCGACTTCAGTCAAAATATAGTTGACCCGTTCTTCAATGGCTGCTTTATCGGTAATGCCAATCATCTTTAAAACAAAGGCAACATTATCAAATACCGATAAGTCAGACATCAAATAATAGTTTTGGAAGATATAGCCGATCTCTTCGGTTCTGATCTTATCCCAGACGTTTGACTTATAGTGATTGATTTCATGGTCATAAAAATTAATCTTTCCGCGGTCAACCTTATCGAGTCCGCCGATCACATTAAGCAGGGTTGTCTTACCTGAGCCTGACGGTCCCAGTAAAACGACCAAACCGGTTTCAGCAAAAGTCAAGGAAATGTCATTTAATACATGAATGCTGTTTTTCTTGCGCTTATTAAAGTGTTTATCTAAGTTTCTAACCTGTATCATAGACCTTCCTCCTTGCTTTCAGTAATGTTTTCGATAATCGAGAATTTAAATGTCTTCTTGTTGAATCGTCTAGCCAGCCAGAATGACAGATATGCAAATGTCAGGAATAAGACTACATAATCCATGAGCACCATCTGCTGCATCGTCTGATTAATTGAATAATCATAAAAGCGAATAACTCTTAAGAAAATCATCGAGACCACAAATGAAACAACCATCATGAACAACTGCTCAAAGATCACTAGCCAACCCAGCTTGGATTGATTGGCACCAATTGATCTAAAGATAGCAAAGTCCTTCTTTCTGGCGTTCATGACATTGCGCATAACCGTAAATAAAATGAAATACAAGAATAATCCCATTAACAGGATCAGCAAATAGAAAAACAATGCAAGCAGGAAGTTGATTGGAGCAAACAGATTTTGAATGGCATCGGTATTCAAATAAGGATAAATGACGCGGTAAGTGTTCTTATCGATGGCATTAAACATCCGCTCTGCAGCAATACTGCCAGTTGAGGTAATCATCAAGGCGCTGCCAATGTCTTCGACATCCAAAAAGTCATGCGAAAAATAAAGTGATCTGTCAAAATTATCATTATAAATGCCTTTAATGATAAATTCATCATTGTATACCGTACCTTTTTCCAGCCCTACGGTAATCGATAAGACATCCTCAATATCTCTGCCATTGTCCATTGATGGATGATAATAATTCCCAAGGTAATATGGACGATGCTGCGAGGTGCCATCAACAAAATAAATCCATAGATGGGTTTGTGGGTAACCACTGACAAGTGGCCAATCAAATGCATCTAGTTCGGCATCATAGCTTGCCTCATTAAATAGCCATTCTGTCTCCATATATTGAAAAGTAATGACATCCCCAACCGATAAGCTACCAAATCCGTTGGAGATGAT
>CAZIZJ010000140.1:0-3066 GCA_964543675.1 uncultured Acholeplasma sp.
ATGCAGCGATGATCCCAGTTATAACATCATATCTTCCAAGTGGCATTAATGCACGAATGATTGCATATTCAGATTGAAAAAAATCCTCTTTATAATAACCAAAGACAAGCCAATCAAAAATGGCGGTCGCTCTTGAAACAAATGAAGCGACGACAAACGTAAAACATCCATTGACAAATATGAAACGACTATGTTCACTTAAATATAAACCTTTAATGTATCCAAATACATTTTTTGTGTCTAACATGACAGTTTTATATCTACCATATACGATGGCCGCTAAGCTGATGAACAATAAATAGATGGCGTTGACTGGCAATATTAAATAACCATATTCGGTTTGTGCTAAGGGATTCCCCTCATCAACTAAGTGACCATAGTTTCCAATATAATGAATTGTTAAGATGATATCAGCTGCAAACAACAGGATTGCAGTGATAATGATGATACGTGTCTTTTTCAATTTCAAACCTTTCAAATACTAATCTATCCACTGATGTTGATGTTTACAGTATTATCGGTAAAAGTTAGTGTAAAGCTTGTGATTAAAGGATTATGTTTTCTTAAGTTCGTGTTTTTCATACCGGTTACTGTAATAGAATCCTCTGTAAATGTAAAATCAAACATATTGATTGTTTCATAAAAATCAATGAAATCATCAATCGTGCTATCAAGTAGATAATACGATTCATCTTCCATAAACCAATTGCCTAATGAACTTGGAGAGATTTCACCTGCTAACATATAGATTGGAAATAAAACAAAGTCATAACCTGGAAATATCACTTTTGCTTCCGTAACATGATATGTTTTTTCACCAGCATACACATTATACATAATGATGTACACATGATTAATGCCTGTCTCTGTATTTGGAATGACAACGGACACTGCATTATCTCGCACAATAACTACTTCCCAACTGTTATGACTCATAATCTCAGATCTGATTTGGAAAATGCTTTTATTGGTGCTAAAGGTAGGACCCCCATCTAAAAACCCATTGCCATAGTTAATCAAATGAACAGTTTCAGATAACTGCATCGTAAATCTTGTATCACCAATTGCTGGGTTTAAATATATTTTGTCGGAATCTACTGTGCCGGTTGACTTTGTCCATGGAAAGTATTCACAGCCACTAAGCAATGTGATGATTACACATGCAAATATCAAACTAAGGTATTTTTTCATTTATATCTCCAATTAAAAATAACACCAACTTCCCAAAGTTATTATTTGTATTGTTGGATTCAACTTCATTATATGAATATTTGAAATGCAAGTCAAAGAAAGTTATAAAAGTATTCGCTAAGCATGCAATAAATAATATTTACAGCGTTTTACCTATATATACTTTACATTGTTCACAGTAATTGACATCAGATAAATAATTTTGTAAACTCCATTTTTGAATTGTTACGCTTTTATTGTTTTCTAAATATAGCTTTGGTGTTCTAAGGTTATTGATATAATAAAGTTTTCCCTTAGTCATTTCAGTATGACAAAAAGGACAAGTGTCGTTACGAATTGGTATCAACTCGCTTTCTAACGGTATTGTGTTTGTTAACCTTCAAAATAAAATAGTTCTTCGAACGTTTTATCCAGTGCATAGCATAAAAGCAGTGCCAGTTTAGCGGTCGGATTAAACTGCCCTGTCTCAATAGAACTGATCGTTTGTCTAGACACACCAACAAGTCTTGCTAGTTCATCTTGGGAAATGTTCTTTTCTGCTCTTGCTATTTTAATTTTGTTTTTAAACTCAATCTGTTTCATCTATATTAACTCAATAAGAACGTAACTGATGATTGAAACTATAAAACAAACAGAAGACATTACCAGCCATAAAAGTTCTCTATCATTTCTCATCTTCAACATACGATAGAGTGACATAACAAATATAACTGATGTAACCATGACAACATATCGATAATCAAAAGTACCATTGAGTCCACTTTCAAGCAAAAATAGCATAATCCATAAAGACATAGCTATGTAACCTATTTTAAATGAACGAATACTGATTAACAGTTCTCTTTCATCGATTGCTTTTTTCTGCGCCTGTTCTAAAACTTTCTTTTTATTCATGATAAATATCCCCTAATTCAAAAATATCATATTTACAACATGATGTCAATATAACTTGTCATTTTGATAAGTATTATTGTCACAATAATCATTCATGATACATTTTTAGGATTTATTATTGGCAATCTGCTTAAACTATTTTAATGTCAGTAAGACGAGAGACTCAATTGATGTTGTTTGTGGAAACATTCGAACCGGTAAGACTTTTGTAATCTCATAAGTTTCTTTAAGCACTTTCAAATCTCTAACTAGCGTATTTGGCTCACAAGAAAGATAAATAATCTTTTTGAACTTCTTTTTGTTTAACACTTCAAGCAATGACTGATGCAGACCTACTCTTGGTGGATCAATAATCAAGATATCTGCATTGATTTTAGGTAGTGCATTTTTAGCATCACCTAAAATGATGTCATAGCTTCCTTGATGAAATGGTTGAATCGCTTTAGCCATTTGAATGTTTTCATGGTTATTATCAATCATGGTAATCTTCTTTGCTTTACTTCCTATATAATAACCAATGGAACCAATGCCTGAATAACAGTCAATCACAGTTTCACCATCAATATGCGATTTGATTTCTTCATAAACTTTTAACATCACTTCGGTATTGACTTGCATAAATGAACGATCATTCAGTTTTAACTTAAGATGACCTAAATTAAACTGAATTTCGTTTTTACCATACAGTAAAATACTTTCTCTGCCAAGAATTGTTTTTTCATTGGGTTTAATGTTTAGGGTTATACCAACCACCTCTTTAAAGGTCTTGATTTTATCAACCAGTTCTTTTAATCCCTTAAACTCTGATTGGTAGGCAACCAGTGTAACCAGTACCTCTTCTTTTTCATTTGATCTTAAAACGACATGCTTAAAAACACTTGGATCAACTTGAATGGTTTGCTGCTGGATTTTTGAGATGCACCTTTGAATAGCTAGTGAGTTTAAAATAAAGGTATGAACTTCAACGAGTTCAATCGGTTC
>CAZIZJ010000141.1:0-3018 GCA_964543675.1 uncultured Acholeplasma sp.
AATGAAAATGGCGCTTGCACAACCAGAAATGGCAAAACTTCAAAACAAATATGCCATGAAAAAAGATCCAGCATCTCAGCAAAAGATGCAGATGGAAATGATGGGAATTTATAAAAGGCATGGTATTTCCATTTTAGGTTGTTTCACACCACTTCTGCAAATGCCACTGTTCCTTGCAATGTTCCAGGTAGTATATAGAATTACGAATCGCGGCGGTATGTATGTGGATTCAATATCTAATACAACACTCTTTGGATCGCTTGACCTAACAGTTGGTGGATTTGAAGATCCATGGAGCTACGTGCTTGCTATTATTGTTGGTTCAACAATGTTTCTACTTCAAAAGATTTCAGCAAGAAAACCAAGCTATGCGAAAAATACAGGAACTCAAGTGAAGACTGAACAAGCATTGCAAACCGAAAGAACAATGAAGACTGTAACAACAGTAATGATTGCAATGATGGTCTTAACTACGTTAACATCAGTCAACGCATTAGGATTCTACTGGGTAATCGGTAATCTTTACTCATTGGGTCAATCATTAGTTAATCGTAAGTTATCTGAAAGAAAATATCAGAAGCAAAAAGCAGCACAAACAATTGTTTAAGGGGGATATTAAACATGTTGAAAAAAATAGAAATCGAAGCAAAATCACAGGCAGAGGCATTAAAGAAAGCATCTGAACAGTTAAAACTTGCAGAAAGCAAAATAAGCTTAGAAGTTTTAAAAGAGAAAAAAGGCTTTTTGGGTGTTGGTGCAATGACAACCTTTATTGCAACACCTAAAATTGACTTAACAACCGAAGGTAAACAATATTTGGAAGGCATCATCGGTGCACTGGATATTGATCTTAAGATGGAAATTAGATCAATTAATCCAAATGAAATCTATTACCGTGTTCAAACAAGTGAAAACGCACTGTTAATCGGTAAAGATGGCAGAACGTTGATTGCTCTTCAAACATTGCTGCGTAATCATCTATCAACATTTACGGGCGAGCAATTGCTTGTCACACTGGATATTGGCAATTACCATGAAAACAGAAAAAAACAATTAGAAATTTTAGCAACGAAAACAGCAAAAGATGTTGCAAGAACCAGAATTGCAGTAAAACTTGATCCAATGAACGCATTTGACAGACGAATCATTCATGCCAAATTATCAGAATGGCGTGATGTCGAAACACAATCCGAGGGTGAAGGCGAAGAACGCGCAATCATTATCAAAGCGAAGAAAAATTAAATCTTGAGGGTATGTAGTTTTACTACGTACCCTTTGATGTTATAATTATACATATGAAAAAAAGAAAATTAGGCAGAAAAATAATCAAGTTCATATTATTCGCAGTTCTATTTTTCTTTATGTATTCGATTGGTGTATCAACCTATGAAAATATAAAGAAACAAGAAAAATTGGATGAATTCAAATCAAGAGCTTATGAATCAACTGAAGAAGTTCGCTATGATGAAACATATATCTACCATAAGGTAGCGCGTGTCCATCCATGGGAATTGGCAGATGAGCGTAACGTCTTTTATGATGCAAACAAAGTATACCCAGGCATTCAAGGAGATATCCTACTGGCTTTTGACTCGCCGTTTCCTTATGTACCAGTGGTTCATGAAATGATATCTTTCTGGCTTGGTGGACATGCTGCACTGGTTACTAAAAACAACCAGATTATTCAATCAACTGGTATGACATCAAACGGTTTATTGGATTTTGGAACAATGTTTAATGTCATTGCCCATAGAGGCTATGACGAAGATGATGTTTACGGCGTTTCAGCACAGACGGCATCAAACTATTGGATGACGCCTTTTAGAAACGCTAATCATGCCGAATATCCGTATTATGGCAGATACTATAGACCTGAAATTTTTGCGGTTAGACCAAAATTCAGAGATCCCGCTAAAATTCAGGAACACATTGATGAGGCGCTTGATTATGCACTAGATAAAGTGGACCGCGCACTATATAACTACCTATTTATCTTTGATACGGAAAACAAGTTCTACTGCACGGATTTAGTGACTAGAGCCTATCAATCAATCAATGTAGAAAACGGACGAAACTATAATTTGGATGAAGATGGATTTATTCCGTCAGACTATGATATTTTATTAGCCGATGACGTCTATATAACCATCTATAAAGAAACAAAAAAAGATGAAAACGGCAATAATGTCATTCATGTTTATTATTTAGAAGATATTACATAAGGGGGACTTATGGAAACAGCAATCATCATTCTAGCTATTACCACGGCATTACTACTTGTAGCAGTCATTTTTCTGGTCGTTCTATTCTTGAAAAAGAAAACAGATGGTGACCCAGAACTACGCGGCAGAAACCAACAGGAACTACTCTCTAAAATCGAAAATCTAAAGAGCGATTTCGCGAAAGAATTAGAACTGGTCAACAGTAAAAGTAAAGGCGAAATCAAAGACGAGTTAAATGCCTTTAGAGAAATCATTTCAACAAGGGTTTCTACCGATATGACATCAATCAATGATAAAGTCGAAAAGCGTTTGGTCGAGGGATTCAATTCATCATCCAAACTATTTAACGAGATTACAGAGCGATTGACAATCATTGATGTGACACAAAAAAACATCGAAAAACTATCAACCAATGTTGATGAACTATCAAGTTTGTTGTCAGATAAGAAATTAAGAGGGATGTACGGGGAAACCCAGTTATATACCATTTTAAACAATGTTTTTGGCGAAGGAAACAAAGAACTTTATGAACGTCAAAAGAAGCTTTCAAATGGATTGATGGTGGATGCCATTGTTTACGGCCCTGAAGGTGTCGGAAACATTCCGATTGACTCGAAGTTTTCGCTTGAAAACTACTTATTAATGAACAACGAACAAGCTGGTCAGGACCAAAGGAATCAAGCAGGAAAAGATTTCAAGATCAACATCAAAAAACATGTGGATGATATCTCCAGCAAATATATCGTCAAAGGCGAAACAGCAGATCAGGCAATTATGTTTGTTCCAAGTGAAGCGG
>CAZIZJ010000142.1:0-2505 GCA_964543675.1 uncultured Acholeplasma sp.
CACAACTGCTGAGTATTTGGCATTTGAAGCAGGATATCATGTGTTAGTCGTCTTAACCGATATGACGGCATATTGTGAAGCACTGCGTGAGTTTTCATCTTCAAAAGGCGAAATACCGGGAAGAAAAGGATATCCGGGATATCTTTATTCTGACTTATCCAATCTTTATGAAAGAGCAGGCATGCTCAAAAATAGAAAAGGTTCTGTAACTCAGATTCCTATTTTAACGATGCCAAATGACGATATTACCCATCCGGTTCCTGACTTAACCGGTTATATTACCGAAGGTCAAATCGTTTTAGAAAAATCATTGAAACAAAAAGGCATTTTTCCGCCAATCGATATTCTGCCTTCGCTTTCACGCCTAATGAAGGATGGCATTGGCAGTCAGTATACGAGAAAAGACCACGGTTCACTAGCTAATCAGCTTTTTGCCAGCTACGCCAAGGTTCAGGAAATCAAAGCATTGGCTGCTGTCATTGGTGAAGATGAACTAGGCGAAATCGATAAAACCTATATGCTCTTTGGAAAACTTTTTGACAGCAAATTCTTAAATCAAGGCGATCAGAACCGCAGTTTAGAAGAATCGCTCAATTTAGGATGGGCACTTTTATCGGTACTGCCTGAAAGTGAACTATTCAGATTATCTGATGCTGAAATCAAAAATTACATCAATAGAGAAGATGCAACCAAAATCTTTCATTTAGAACATGAAAATTTAGTGGATAGAATTATTGGTAAAGTATAATGATGCATGATATTGCACCAACCAAAGGTGCACTGATTACCCTTAAAAAGTCGCTTGGACTGGCAAAAACGGGTGAAAACTTAATGGATAGAAAAAAGAATACATTGATTAAGGAAATGTTACTTTTACTGTCGGAGGTTTCAGATATCCGTGCTAAAATTAAGGATACCTATCAGAAAGCTTATTTGGCATTGCAGGATGCCAACATTACCTTAGGTATTGTCGGTGATATTGCCAAGGCAATCCCAATCGACAATAACATCAAGATATCGTATCGTTCAGTGATGGGCATTGATCTGCCACTAATCGTCTATCAAAAACCAGAAATCAGACTATCTTATGGACTCCGTTCAACCAACTCAAAGTTTGACATGGCATATAGAATGTTCCAAGAAGCTAGAGACTTGACATTGAAGCTAGCGGAAATCGATGCATCAGCTTATCGACTGGCAAACGCCATTAGAAAAAGTCAAAAAAGATATAACGCATTAAAGAATGTTGTCATACCGGAACTTGATTCAAAAATTAAGTTTATTACCGATGTTTTAGAGGAACATGACCGAGAAGCATTCATTCGTATGAAAATCGTTAAAAAAGATAAATTTTAAAAAGGAACTAAACCATTGACTAATCAACCGAAAAAATTCATGCATATTTTAAAAAGCACATTGTATTACGCGGTGATTGGTCTTTTACTGTTGATTATTGCAGTCTCCTTATTCATTCCTTCAGGATTGATTAAAGTGATGGGATTCGGCTGGTACCGCGTCGTCTCTAATTCAATGGAACCACTGATCATGATTGATGATTACATTATTGCCGTCAGAAAAGATGATCCAAGTACGCTAGAAGAGGGTGACATCATTGTCTTTGAAACATATTTTTTCCATAACGGCGCATATTCTAAAGATGTGGTTACCCACCATTTTGGCGGCTTTACCGAAGAAGGATACATTTTAACCTATCCGCACTCGCAGGTAGACGAAGACGATAAAGTATATGATACTTGGCGAAGAGGACCAGGTGATATCTACAATGTCACCGTTGATGATTTATTAGGTGTCCATGTATTGACACTGCCTACCAGTGGCTTCCTCAGTTTTATAACATTCTTATATACAACACCAATTGGCATCGGTATTGTCATCATCAATATCGGTATCGTTGTTGCGATTATTTATTTATTTAAGTCTGAAAAGAAACCAGAACCGGTTGATGAAGAGGAAAACGATGACTTGGGAAAAACTGATTGAGACTGAAATTAGCAAACCCTATTTTCAATCGCTCATTACATTCTTAAAAAATGAAGACAAAATAAAAACAATTTATCCGAAGAAAGAAGATCGAATGAATTGTTTTAAGTTAACGCCGCTTGATCAAGTCAAAGTCGTCATCATTGGACAAGATCCATATCATGGTGTTGGACAGGCGCACGGACTTTGTTTTTCGGTTAAAAACGAAAAACTGCCACCATCACTCATTAATATTTATAAAGAACTGAAGGATGATTTAAATATTGAGCCATCACCATCAGGTGATTTGACTTCCTGGGCGAAACAAGGCGTTTTGCTGCTCAATACAATTTTAACGGTAGAGGCACACAAACCATTATCGCATAAGGATAAAGGATGGGAGTTTTTTACTGAGGAAGTTATCAAACGATTGAATCTGCAGTCTCAACCAATTGTTTATATTCTATGGGGATCTCATGCAAGAAGCTTCAAGAAGTACTTGAATAATCCATTGCATCACATCAT
>CAZIZJ010000142.1:2515-3015 GCA_964543675.1 uncultured Acholeplasma sp.
AATCAGTCCATCCATCACCACTTTCTGCCTATAATGGATTCTTTGGCTCCAAACCTTTTTCAAAGACAAATGCTTTTTTAAATGCAATGAATGTGAAAAAGGTAAACTGGCAAATAAAATGATGTATAATTAGTCTTGTAAAACAGAGTAGGGGATATGCGTTAAGTGTCTATTCATGGGAAAGATGAATAGAACGAACATTTATTTGGCGGTATATCTTCGCATCCGCTGTATGCTTTTATAGTGGACTCTTGTTGATAGGGGGTCTTTTTTAATGGTCAAAAAGGAATTAAGGAAACTAACTTTAGCTGCAACCTTGACTGCACTTTCAGTGGTCATTGATATCGCATTTAAACAAGTCATTCCGGGGGATATACAAAATTACTTTGGCTTTCCATTTTATGCCATTCCACTGATTATTGGGGCAATCTTATTAGGACCAATTTATGGGGGCATCATGGCCGTGGTTGCTGATGCAGCAGCTGTCTATTTTGCTGGTT
>CAZIZJ010000143.1:0-3009 GCA_964543675.1 uncultured Acholeplasma sp.
ACGTATTGAAGCACTCCATTGAGGTTGCATTCCTAGCAGGTAAGTTAGCAGCTGAAATTGGTGAAAATGAAATTCTTGCAAGAAGAGCTGGACTATTCCATGATATCGGAAAAGCAGTTGACCATGAAGTAGAAGGTTCACACGTTACCATTGGTGTTGATATTATGTCTCGCTATAAAGAACCAAAAGAAGTGGTTGATGCGATTGCATCTCACCACGGTGATACCGAACCACAATCAGTGATTGCTGTCTTAGTTGCAGCAGCAGATGCATTATCAGCTGCAAGACCAGGAGCAAGAAGTGAGTCGATGGACTCCTACATGAAACGCTTGACCCAATTAGAAGAGATTGCTAATGAAGTTTCAGGTGTTGATAAGTCCTATGCCATTCAAGCGGGACGTGAAGTACGTGTCATTGTACAACCAGATAAGATTGATGATTTAGGTATTGTCAATATTGCCAGAACAATCAAAGAAAAGATTGAAGAGACAATGACTTATCCAGGTACTATTAAAGTAACAGTCATTAGAGAAAAACGAGCAACCGATGTTGCAAAATAATGGAAGAGGCAATTCTGCCTCTTTTGTTTTATAATGGATATATGAAAATATTATTTATCGGTGATATTTATGGTGATCCAGGCATTGATTTTCTACTAGAAAACATCAATACCTTAAGACTTAATTATCAACCCAACTTAATCGTTGCCAATGCTGAAAATGCAGCAAATGGCAGAGGCATCACCAAAGTACTTTACAAAAAACTAATGACTGCTGGTATTAGTCTTTTAACGATGGGCAATCATACATGGAGAAATCCCGAATTAGAGACTTTTATTGATGAGGCTAAAATCATTAGACCAATTAATGATGATTCCAATAAAGGTAGTGGTTATACCATCATGAAGTACAATGATAAAAAGATTATATTTATTAGTGCGCTTGGAAAAGCGTTCATGAATGCCGAGTACGCGCCACCATATTTTATGGTGAAAGAAGTACTGGAATCAAATGACTTTGACTATTCATTTTTAGATTTTCATGCAGAGGCAACCTCTGAAAAGATCGCGATGGCACACTTCTTAGATGGCAAGCTCGATATGATGGTTGGTACCCATACACATGTTCAGACCAATGATAACCGAGTGATGCCAAAAGGGATGCTTTACATCACCGATGTTGGCATGACCGGTCCTTTGGATGGTGTCATCGGTGTTGAAAAAGATATTATCATTGATCGCTTTATTTTTGAGAAGAACAGACCAAACGAAGTGGCTAAAGGATTAAGACAATTAAATGGTGTATTATTTACGTTAAGTCCTGTCAAAAAAATTGAAAAGATTCATATCGAAGAAAGTGCTAAATCATTGTAAATGGTGAAGCAAAGCAATTTCCCTTTTTCAAACGCGTTTTTCCAAAAAAATATTTTATTATGTTATAATAACATTAAGAATTTTACATTGAGGGGGAGCTTCGTATGGCTTTATTTGATAAAGAAGGTCATTTGACTGTCAAGGATAAACAATTTGTTATTGGCGAATTGATTCATAATTTAGCGTTTGTATCGGGAGAATACTTGGCTAAATTCTTACAAGACATTGGACTGAATGTTCCACGCAAAATGCGTATGGGTGTATTAAAAAATGTTTTAAGAGAATCAATTGAAAACACAATTGAGGAAAGAAAAACACTAGCAGATGAAATGGGTTACCGGTTAACCTGGTTTTCTCGTTATACCGACACACAGTTAGTTAACTTATTGGAATGGTATGAGAGTCAATCATTATCCAACAAGTACTTGGAAGACTTTTGGTCAGTGCTGTTACCTTACTTAGTTGAAAAAGGTGTTGCAGAAACTGAACTATTTAGATTATTTGATTTTGCAGAAATACAAGTTAAGTCTGGTAAGCGTGCAGCAACCAAAGAATTCAATACCCGTTTAGATGCAGTTTTATATGATGAAGAAGGCGAAATCGATGGCGTGACACAAGACGCATTCCGTCCGGTTTTATATAAGTCATCAACCTTAACTGAACTGCGTGCGATTGGTACGAAGTATAATGCACCAATTCCTAAACGCTTGAAGAAACATGAAGTTTTAGACGTCATCTTAAAGAAATTAGAAGAGCGTCGTAAACTGACAAAAGATTTGGAAGAAAAGCTTAAAAATCAAAATATCATTTTACTTGAAAGATATGCAAAAGATAACGACATCAAAGTTTCAACAGAACTGAAGAAAGAAGAAATCATTGAGTTCATTCTTTCTAATGCTAAAGAAACAAAAGCAACCTATTATGTACCATCCTCATCAGCTGTTTATGAAAAACAAGTTGAAGAGGTTGCAGAATCTGCGCCGATTATCGCTGCACCAGTTGTTGTACCAACAGGTGCAACCGTGATGGCAATCGATTATCGTCCAGAGTTTGATCGATTGGCTAAAGCATTTGAATCACTTGCTGAATCATTTGCTAAAAAAGAGTTTGTTGTCAACGTTAATGCAGCACCAGTCGTCAATGTTGCTGAACAAGGCGCACCACAATATGTGGAAAAAGCAGCCCCTGTTCAAATCATTGAACGACAAGTGCCGGCTGAAATGAAATCATCAAATGCACAATTGATTACTGAATTGTTATTAAGAGATGAAGCAGATGATTTTCCGACACCTGATAAAGAGGAAGTATCATTACCTCATGAAGCAGGCATTGAAGAAATCGGTGAAGCACCAAAAACACGCGTTAAAGTCAAATATCATATGCCAAGATGGCTGTTGGTACTGGCAAGTCTATTTGCGTGGTTATTTGCAGCAGTATTCTTAGCAATCGGTATTATGGCTGTTCCAGAAGTTGGACAACTAGGACTGGTTGCAGAATATATTACGTTCTATGACATTATGACACTCGATCCTTGGTTGGTTGTTGGTGTCGGTGGTGGCTTATTCTTGATTAATGCAATTGCTGCTCTACGATTTGCTTCCAAGAAGGTCAAACGTGGCGAAGTATTCTTCTGGGGT
>CAZIZJ010000144.1:0-3006 GCA_964543675.1 uncultured Acholeplasma sp.
TTAAAGACTTGTTTGCTTTATTAATACTCATTGGATTAATAAAGCAAACAAGTCTTTAACTTCCGGATTAAGTATTTGTGAAACCATGACACCATCGACATAAAAACCTATTTGATCAAAGTAGAAGATGAATAGCACACTGAATGCTACTGAGAAGAGCATTGTGAAAAACATTTCAAAGAATATCGTGATTCGACCAACCAATTTCTCTTTCTTCTCTTCACTTGGCACTTCCATAAGGTCAGACACTTTCCAATTAGCTAGCCAATGATCAATTTTTTCTTTAATCGAAGGTACATTATATGACCAAAATGCCAAGGTGACAAATGCGAACCCACTTAATAAGAAGGAGGTAACATTTTCAAGCATTTGACCGAAAATAAAACCAATGAATTCGAAAGGTTCTGCATTATTCAGTGGCGTTGTAAAGCCTTGAATGATACCTACAAGCATTCCTAGTACCCCAAAACCAATCAACGTAATCTTAAGAATTAGAATATAGTCCTCATAAAAAACTGGATGTACAACATATTTTTCTTCAGTCTGGTATTTGGCTGCTACATAAATCGGATTACCGATTTTATGCAAGACATCATCAATTTCCTTATCAGATGGCGCGTCATTGTCACCTAACATATCGTAGATGTTTGATTCCAATTCTTTTTTTATTTCGTCTCTTTGTCCAACCGGACAACGCTTCGTAACGGCGTATATGTATTTTTCAATCGTTTTTTGCATCTTAGTAACCCTCCTTAAACAATGCATTCATTTCCTTTGATAAAGCAGTCCATTCTTTCTTTAATTCATATAGAACATCAGATCCTTTATCATTTAACACATAATACTTGCGTGGTCTTGACTCGGTGGTATCCCACTCTGAATCAAGTAATTTTTGTTCATCAAGTCTTCTTAGCAACGGATATAGCGTACCCGCTTCAATTGCAACACCTTTAGATTCAAGCTCTGCAAGCAGCGAATAGCCATATTGTTTATGCCTTAAAGCATCAAGAACAAACAATATTTGTGTACCACGTCTTAATTCAACAATTAAATTCGAAAGTATGTTTTCCATGTTGTCCCTACCTTTCGATATTATTATACTGTATGACGTACACTATTGTCAACAAAATAATATTATAAAATTCATATAATAAAAAAGCATTCCCATGGGAATGCTAGCAGACTATATAATTTTTGATGGGATGTTTATAGTTGTTTTCTTCTTTGCCCAATCTTGTTTTCTGTACCATTTTTCAGACGAATGAAGTTCTTTCGATGCTTGATGATAACAAATGCAGCAAGTGCTGTAACCATGAATAAACTGATGCTTTGAACTTGAGGGTCAAGGATTAGATTCGGATTGTCAATCCAAAGCTCAGGAATAGGAATCAAAATCGACACCCAGAGCATCACCGCAACCACAAAGGTTGCAACGACAGAACCAACAGAAACGTATTTTGTTGAATAAGTGACGATAAAGAAGACGCCGATGCCACCAAGTAAACCAACAATCGGATTTAACGCAATGACCGTACCAACACCGGTTGCCACTGCCTTACCACCCTTAAAGCCAATATAGATTGGGAAAATATGCCCTAAAACTGCACCAGCAATATAAAGGGTAATGATATCAAATACATTGTCAAATATTGTGATCAAATTTAACTCTGGATAACCTAGGATGTATCTGACAATGATAATCGGCAATGCACCTTTAAAACAGTCAAGTAAGAATACTGCAACACCATATCTGCGACCTAAAACTCTTGTGACATTGGTTGATCCAACGTTTTTAGAACCATGTTCTCTAATATCGATGCCCTTGAATAGTTTAGGGATGATGAAACCAAACGGAATCGAACCAATCAAATAAGCACCTACAAGTGCGATAAATATATATATAAATTGCATAATTTCATACCTCGATGACCATTATAACATATTCTAATGATTTATAATCATAATGATAAAAATGTCACAAATAGCACATAAGTGTTGACAGTGCTAGTCATTTATTATACAATGATACTGGCACAAAACTATCGAGAGTGCTAAAAGGTGGGATAAGCAATGCTTTCATCTAGACAAAAATTAATTCTAAAGGCAATTATAGATATCTATTCTGAGTCAGCAGAACCGGTTGGTTCAAAGACTTTAATGAGTTTACCGTATCTATCATTTTCATCAGCAACATTAAGATATGATATGGCAATCTTAGAAGAACTAGGCTATTTGGAAAAGACACATACCTCATCAGGTAGAGTTCCTTCTGAAAAAGGCTACAGATATTATGTTGATCATTTGGTTACAAGAGATTCTGAGGTTACAAAAATGTTTCCACTTGTTGACCAAATATTCGCGAAAAATTCGCTTGCAAGAGAATCGGTTGTGCAAGAGGCATTAAAACTGCTTTCTGAATTAACCAATTATACGGCAGTTGCTGTTGGACCGGATGTTGAACACGCCAGAATTAAGCGAATTGATTTTATTCCCCTTGAGTCAAATGATGCTGTCATTTTAATTGTCACTGATCAAGGACATGTGCAGCACCAGCAAATACATATTTCAGACGGCTTAAGCATTAGTGACTTAAAAGAAGTGATTAAGACCTTAGATGAGCTATTAAAAGATAAGTTATTAAAAGATGCGATTAATATCTTAAAAGCAGAACATGCCAAAGAAGAGTTAAATACCTTTATGAATTATCAAGCACAAATCATTGATTCATTCATTCAGGCATTTAGCAAGTTTGCAACTGATTCATTTTATTTATCTGGCATGACAAATGTTTTTGAACAGCCAGAATTCAATAATATGAATCATATCAAACGATTTATCGATATGATGGACCGAAGAGAAATCATTAAGTTAATCGGTAGTGAAGACGGTTTATCAATTAGATTCTCGTCAGACATGGAAATTATACCGATGAATCAAATGACTGTTGTTTCAATTCCTTATCGCATCAGTGATGAAGAAAAGGGAACAATAGCTTTACTAGGACCA
>CAZIZJ010000145.1:0-2959 GCA_964543675.1 uncultured Acholeplasma sp.
TCTATGCGTCATCTTTTTCATCTCATAAAGCAGTTTTTCGTTGTTGGCTTCATCACCAAAGCCTGAGTATCTAGCCGAGTAAATGCCTGGCATTTGATCAAGTGCCTCAACGCATAGCCCAGAGTCATCAGCTAAAGTTGGTTTTCTAAGTCTTTTCGCATAGGTCAAGGCTTTCAGGATGGCATTGCCTTCAAAAGTGTCTGCTGTTTCTAAAACATCAATGACATCATCTGAATCAATTCCTTGTATTTGAAAGCCACTTTTTTCTAAGATGTCCTTTAGTTCTTGTTTTTTATGCTGATTTGCAGATGCGACAATCAGTTCCATCATTTACCCAACACTTTCTATTTACTCTAACTTTTATTATAACATCAAACAGAAAACACAACGAATCTAGTATAATGTAATTATAAAGTTTTTAAAGGAGCGTAGACGATGCAAGACCATATCAATGAAGTTGAGAAGGAATTTTCGCCTTTACACAACACGCATAAGACAGATTTAGAATTACTGAATCATCCAAGATACATCACCTCAATCTTTATTTTTCTCTTTTACCTCGTTTTACCGTTCATTGTCGGACCGATTTTAGTTGCACAGTTTTCAGACAATGAATTCGTTTTGAAAAACGCAACAGCAGCCGAAAGAGCACTTGAATTTGCGTCCAGCGATGTCAATGCCATTCTAATTATCAATACCGATGCATTTGATGCAGCAGATCCTATTTTCGAACAGTTCTTCTATCCAGTTTATACCGATGGCGGTTACACGATATATACCCATACCAGTGCCGGTTTTTATCAAGTAGAAATCAATCAAGGAATGTTTGAAGTTATTGCTGAGGAACTCTATTTAACCGAGGATGGTTTCTTATCAATTACCAGTGGCGAAAAAGACCGTTGGAGCAATAATGCACCGATCGTCTTTTACATACCTAGTGATGATATCGCACCAATGATTGTTGATACAGAGATTAATACTGACAACAATTTGATACCTGCAGGTTTCTTATTACAATCAGACTTTAGCCAACTCTTTTCATTTACCGTTTATTTAGCCATGACCATTCCAATGATTTTCATTTTAATGCCTTCATTAAAAATAGATTTACCTGAGTTTAAGCGTCAGCAAACAGGTGAGATATTTGCTAAGGTTGGTATTGGCGTCTTATATATTTATGGTATGAATATCGCGATGCTCGTCGTTGGCAATATTTTCAACGACCTATTTAACGTACCTGACCAAATTTCAGCAAATCAATTATCGATTAATCAAGCATTGGCATCTCCTTACTTTTTCCTGACAATTATTATGGCTGTTGTATGTGCACCAATTGTCGAAGAACTGGTTTTCAGAAAGAGCTTCTTTGGTCTAATTAAGAACCAAACAACTGCATTGATCATCTCTTCTTTAGTCTTTGGAGCAATCCATATTTCAACAGAACTGATCGAAGGAAACCTTTTACTAGCCATTTCAAATAGCTTGAGTTATATTGGCGGCGGTCTTATCTTAGGATTTATTTATATGCAGAACAAGAAAAACATCTACGTTAACATTCTTGTACATGCTGTCTACAATTTGATTGGCGTTATTATCACAGTTCTAGTTTTAAGTTAATATGAATGAATCTACTTAAAAAAGACCTTACGCATAAGGTCTTAAAAGATTAATACAGACTGACAATTTATATTTATTGGCATAATCAAGGGCTGTTTGTTTTAAACGGTCCTTTTTTAATCGGTTGCCTTGCTCTAAGAGTTGTCTTAAACGATTGTAATCCCTGTTTAATACAGCAACCGTCAAACTTTGATTATCCAGTAATTTCGCATAATTTGGTGTTGATGACCATTCTTTTAATAACAGCGCTATTTCCGTTTGATCGTTTAGTCTGGCAAGCAATATCGGTGTTTCATAACGTCTGTTCATTACATCAATATAGGCATCTGCCTTAAGTAGACTTGAAACCGTATCTTTGGTGCCGTATTTGACAGCACTAAAGAGTGGCGTTTCAAAATGATCGTTTAAGGCATTTGGATCTAACTGCTGTTCCAAGAATAATTCAACCATTGCTAAATTGGTGGTTCTTGCTGCATAATGTAAAAATGAGTTTGAATTAGAATCGGCATAAACCCATGGTAATTTTGAGATTTCCATCAAATAAGGTATTAAGTGCGTTTGTCCAGCGAGTATGGCATAATGAATCGGCAATCGGTCTTCAGTGGTTTTTGCATGAAGGTTCGCACCCTTTTCAACAAATAGGCGTACCATGTCATCATCACCTTTATGACATGCTAAGTGGAGCACTGTTTCATTGCGTGAATTCTGTATATCTATTTTGGCGAATTTTTCTAACAGTTTTTTAGCAATTAACAGTTTTCCTTTTCTCGCACAATCAAAAAGTGCAGTCTCTCCCAACTGATCTGTCATGTTGACATCCATATCTTGGCTTAAAAGGTAATCAATTACATCAAGCGCACTACCTAGTACTGCATAATGCAACAAACTCTTCCCTCTAGGGTCTTTCACACCGATGAAGTCAAGACTGGATTGAAGATTTGAAATATCGTTTTCAAAGGCGAATTTAAACAAATCCAATATAATCCCTCCCACTTACACCTCTATTATATAACATAAAATTAAAAAAAGTCCCAACTTTTTAAAGTTAGGACTCATATTGCACGCTTATTACTTCACAGCGTCTTTTAATAATTTACCTGCTTTGAAAGCTGGAGTTTTTTGTGCAGGAACAATAATTTCTGCGCCTGTACGTGGGTTTTTCCCTTTTCTGGCAACACGGTGACGTACTTCAAATGTACCAAATCCAGTAACAACTACCTTTTCCCCTCTTTTAGCAAGTGTTTCTGTGACCACTTTAGTAAAAGCATCAACAACCGCTTCTGCCTGAACTTGAGTGGTGCCAGCTTTATCGGCTACCAAAGCAACCAATTCTGTTTTGTTC
>CAZIZJ010000146.1:0-2919 GCA_964543675.1 uncultured Acholeplasma sp.
TAATTATCTTTATTACGAACTGCAAGGAAAAAACTATACTTTGGCACACTATATTAAAAATGATTTTTCAAAAACGACATTGCCAAATGATGGACAAATCATTTTTAACTCGCATCGCTTAAAAAAGAGCACTGGCTTTATTTATGTGGATAAACCTGGTGTATACATTATAAAAAGGAAGTAGGCAAAATAAATGAGCAATCCATATTATGTCGGCATTGATGTTGGTGGCACCAACATTCGTATTGGACTGGTAGATCAGTCAAATAACATTTTATTTGAAGAAAAACATCAGTCTTCACAGACAGCCCACAAACTATCAGATGTGATTAAGGACTTTGTATCAAAGTATCAAACAGATTATGCTATTCAAGCGATTTCGATTGGCTTCCCTGGACTTGTTGATCAGGAAACCAGAACGGTTATACATACACCGAATGAACGCCGATTTGAAGGCACTTACTTAAAAGACTTAGAAGAAGCTTTAAACATTCCAATCGTCATCGGCAATGATGTCAATTATTTATTATTATATGATGCATCTCATTTTGAAATTGACCCAAATAAATCAGTCTTAGGCTTTTATCTGGGTACCGGTTTTGGCAATGCGATTCGTATTAAAGATGAACTTTACCAAGGTGAATTTGGTGCAGCCGGCGAAATTGGTCATGTGCCAGTCTACTTAGACGGCATTGATTTTAGCGGCAAGAAGCAACCCGATTTAGAAACGATTGTTTCAGGGTTCAACTTAATAGAAATTCATAAAAAGCATTTTAGCGATACACCATTTGAATCGATGTTCATCAAGCATTTTGATGCAAAAGAAATCCAGACCTACTTGCATATTTTGGCATTCTATATTGCTGCTGAGATGACGATTCTTGACATTTCTACCGTCATTTTAGGTGGTGGCGTCATCATGAGCAAGCAGTTTCCAAAAAGCTATTTGGAAACACTGATTAAGAAAAATTTATTTTCAGCATTAACCAGAAAACATTTTAAAGCATATTATCCACAGCCACATGCTAACTCAGGCATTCTTGGTGCAGTCATTTATACAAAATCTTATTTAGCAAAGCACGTTAAATAAAGAACTAGGTGAAAACGATGAAAGTACTCCTTTACTCGCAAAAACAAGCAATGATGCAAAGATCTGGCATAGGTCGTGCATTTCATCATCAGAAAAAAGCGTTAGAGTCAGCTGGTGTTGAATATACAGTTGATCCAAAAGATACGTTTGATGTTGTCCATATCAATATGGCTAGTCCAGGCAAAATAAAAAAATTCAAGAAAAAGTATCCAGTAATCGTTCATGGACATTCAACCGTTCAGGACTTTAGAAGAAGCTTTACTGGCTGGCGTTTCTTGGCACCGTTTTTTTATAAGTATCTTCAGAACACTTACGGCATTGCCGATTTGATTATTACCCCAACTAGATACTCTAAGTTTTTGATTGAATCGATGCATGTCGTTAAATCACCGGTTGTGAGCGTCTCTAACGGCATTGATTTAAATGAGTACCTGTATGAAGAAAAAAGAATTGAAGCTTTCAGAAACTATTTTAAATTAACTAAAGAAGATAAAGTGGTCATCGGCGTAGGACTGTTGTTTGAAAGAAAAGGCATCCATGATTTCATTGAGGTTGCCAGAACGATGCCAAACCATAAATTTATCTGGTTTGGTCATTTGCCACGCTACATGACAACGCTTTTCATCAAAAAAGCGATTAGAGAACGTCCGAGCAATGTCGTGATGGCTGGCTATGTTGAAGGCGATGTCATCAAAGGGGCATTCTTAGGGGCAACCTGCATGTTTTTCCCAAGCTATGAAGAAACAGAAGGCATTGTTGTTTTAGAGGCGCTAGCATCTAAAATACCAGTTGTTTTACGTGACATCCCTGTTTATTATGATTGGCTATTTGACAAGAAGCATGTGTTAAAAGGACATAATAACCGAGAGTTTAAGGCATTGATTGAAATGGCTGGGACAACTGATTTAAGTCAGATGATCGAAAACGGTTATCAGATTGTTGAAAACAGATCGATTGACAAAATTGGTTTCGAATTGAAAAATGCCTACGAAAAAGTAGCAAGCATCAAAAAATGGTAAAAAAGACTGACCTTAAAAAGTCATTCTTTTTGAAAAAGGATTCTAGACATGAAAAATAATACAAGCAAGCAAATATTGCGCATCATCTATATTAGTTTGATTGCCAATATCATCTTAACCATCTTAAAACTGGCATCCGGCTATCTTTATGCATCACCTTCCTTGGTTTCAGATGGGTATAATTCATTGACTGACATCTTTATTAGCATCGGCTTGATTATAACGCTTAAGGTAGCAACGAAGGCACCAGATTTTAATCATCCATACGGTCACCAGAAATACGAAGGGGTCATGTTCTTAACCCTTGGCATGATTGTCGCAGGAACTGCCCTTTTTATTGGTTATGAGGGCATTATGCTGCTCTTTAGTGGTGGAAGCAATATTGCCAGTATTGAAACTGTCGTTGTGGCGACCGCTACGCTTTTAATTAAAGTATTTGTAACCGGTCTTAATTCATGGGGAGCCAAAAAGTATCAGTCGCCCTCACTTAAAGGCGACACCTTTAATCACTTGAGTGACGTCTTGGTATCCTTGCTGGTGTTAACATCAGTTATTTTAACTAATTTTACCAATCTTTATATTGAACATGTCGTATCAATCATCATTGCTGTATTTATCTTCAGAACTGCCTATAAACTGATTATTGAAGGTTTGTCATTTATTGTAGATGAGGCACCCGATGTAGCATTATACGAGCAAATTAAGAAAGAAATCTTTAAAATTAAAGGTGTCATCACAATTGATGACCTAAAGATAAGAAAGCATGTGACACAGCTTTATGTCGATGTTGAAATTGGGGTTGATGAAAAT
>CAZIZJ010000147.1:0-2897 GCA_964543675.1 uncultured Acholeplasma sp.
GATGCGGGGCGTGTCGTGTTATTTCCTGAGGATTTCTCATTAGAGGCGATTGGTGCATTCTTTAACCATGATGGCTACAACAAAGCATTATGGCGCAGTTATACCAATACCTTGTTCTATACGTTTTATGGAACAATCTTCTCAATGGTTATTTCGATTTTTGCAGCCTATGCGCTGGCAAAAACCAACCTACTCTTCAAAAGACAAATTTCATTCTTCATTGTCTTTACGATGTGGTTTAGCGCCGGTTTGATTCCAATGCTATTTAACTACCGCGAGCTGTTTGTTACCAACCGTTGGGGAATCATTTATGGATTTGGTGTTCAAGCATTTAACATTATTTTATTAAGAAACTATTTTGTATCGATTTCGAAAGAAATTGAAGAAGCAGCAATCGTTGATGGCGCAAATGAATTCCAGCTATTAACGAGCATTTACTTGCCAATGAGTAAGAGCGCATTGGCAACAGTAACCTTGTTCTACGCATTATCTAGATGGAATGGTTACTTCTGGAATATGACTTTGGTGTCCAACGGCGATGAATGGCCACTCCAAGTTGTATTACGTCAAGTCGTGGCTCTAGCAGGGGATTCTGAGTTTGATACATCAGGATATACGTTCTCATTAAGATCACTTGCATACGCGGCTATTGTGTTGTCTGTAATTCCAATCATCATTATTTATCCTTACTTGCAACGATACTTTGCAAGAGGTGTTAATGTTGGTGGGGTAAAAGAATAAAAAAAAGGAGATAGTAAAACAAATGAAAAAAATATTTTCATTGATCTTGTTACTTGGGGTTGCGTTGGCACTTGTTGCCTGTGTTGATCCTGATGACGGTGGCATTGATTTGACAGAGAACATTGCTGTTAATGTTGCAATCAACTATGCAGCTTCAAACACAGTGTTCACGATTTCATACCAAAGAGACAATCCATATGAAGGTCTTGATGGTGTAACTTATGAAAAAGGTGATTTATTGCCAGTATGGAGAGCAATCGGAGAAAAGGCTAACGTTACATTCAATGACGTTGCGCTGCAATCTGATAATGGTACGAACGCGCAATACAATCGTTTACTACCATTAGGATTCGCTGGTGTTGATTTAGTCAATGGTACCGGACAAGCGATGGGACCAGATGGTCAATTAGGAAACTTTGTAAGCCTAACTGATCATTTAGACAAAATGCCTTATCTAGCTGAATTCTTAGATGCTAACCCTTCAGTTCGCGAATCTATTCAAGATGCAAATGGTGATATATTCTTCACACCATATTTTGATGGAATCAACGAATTAGAACATATGTTCTTAGCGCGTCTTGACTGGGTAAAAGATATCTTAGATGCAGCAAATACTGACGCATTTGACACAGCAGCGTTCGCACTTGGTACAGCGTATCAAAAAGAAACGCCAAACAGTGCAACCTATACTGTTACTGTTGCTAATGCTAATGGTTCAACCCGTAATGTAGCAAAGAGCAGAACAACCAATATCATTGATGTACTACGCGCTGTTAGCAATCCAACTGGTAAAAGCTTAGCAGATGCTTTCAGATCATATATTAGTGCAACTTATGCGGGTACGCATGGTTATGCAAACTTATCAGATATCTTTATTGGTACAGATGCATCTTATGATGTTGACGAGTTAATGGCTTTAATGTATGTTATTCAAGCAAATCCAAACTATATCTTAAGACAAACTGATGGTGCAGTTACTTCACTTGAATTGTACTTCCCACGTGAGCAGTCACCTGCACGTGTTCGTCAAATGTATCGTGGTTTAGAAATGTTTGGTCTACGTGGTGTATCATCTCGTAACCAATGGATGTACATTGACACTGACGGCGAGATTTATGATATCCGTGGTGGTAAAGATGCACAAAAATTCATTGATGGCGTCAACCAACTATCAAACATGGTCGCTGATGGTTTAATTCCGAATGTATCAGGTTTCTCTGATAACAACATCCGTACACAGTTATTAACTGGTAATACTGGACGTTTTGGATTCTTAACTTATGACTATAATGCAACCCAAACAGCAACTGGTTTAATTAACCCAGGTAGAGCAAAAGATCCAGATCTTGAGTTCCAAGCAATCTTACCTCCAGTTGTCAACTGGTTAGGTGACAACCAATGGTTCCATTTCTCTGAATCTAACCGTTCAGTTAAAAATGAAGCTTGGGGTATTCCTGCACACGTTGCTTCAAATCAACAAAAATTAGACCGCGTCTTATATTTAGTTGATCAAATGTATAACTATGATGATGCAGACTCAATCGGTAACATTCACTTATACGGTCCATCTGAATGGCGTAGTGGAGAAGTCTTAGAATATGGTGAAGGTGAACTGGTTTACCAACTACATACAACTGATGTCTTAGGACCTACTGGTGAAATCGCAACACTTGCAGCTGGTAACCATATTAACTACTTAAGATGGTTCTTAGGTGCAACAATGCCAATCGGTCACGTTCGTTCAATGGGGCTAGAATTCCAAACGTTAAGTGAGGAAGGTATTAAGGGGATTGAAAGAATCAATACTGCAGTTGCAGCAAACGTTTTACGTATCGCTGGTAAGTATCAACCAGCAGCAAACGATCCAAACAAAGCGTTCTATCTATTGTTGCCAACATTCTTGCCTTACGATGAAGTAGAAAATGGTATCATTTCAGCGACATCATTTAGACAAGTCGTTGCAGATAATGCATTGCTTGCATTAATGAACAATGGTTTCTCAGGACAAAATGAAGTACCTTCAGCAGCAGCTTACCTGCAAATGTTAGTTGATCAAAACTATAGTGCAGAGTTTGGCTATGAGTGGGCAATTCAAAATGCATACAAACGTGCACAAGGACTACCTACTGAATAAGTAAAAAAATTAACGAAATCAA
>CAZIZJ010000148.1:0-2866 GCA_964543675.1 uncultured Acholeplasma sp.
CCAACCCATATTTCAATGTGGCGTGATTAAGTGCAATCGTTGAGGTTTTAGGTACAATGCCCGGCATATTGGCAACACAGTAATGGATAATACCCTTCACGGTATAAACTGGATTTTGATGGGTCGTTGGACGAGATACTTCAGTTGATCCACCTTGGTCAATAGCCACATCCACAATGACTGCACCCTTTTTCATATCTTTATAATAGCGTTTCTTAATGATTTTTGGTGCCATGGCTCCTGCAAGTAAAACCCCTGAAACAACAATATCAGCAGTCTTTAACGCTTCAATTAGATTCTCTTCATTGGATATCAGCGTTGTTAATTTAGGATAACTTTCTTTTAATGATTTCAAGGTGTTTTCGTTAATGTCTAAAAGCGTAACATCTGCTCCTAAACCATATGCATTAGCAAGCGCTGCACGACCAACAACGCCACCACCGATGATAACGACTTTGGCAGGATTCACACCGGTAACGCCTGAAATGAGCAAGCCGTTGCCGCCATTGTTTTTGTATAGGAATCTGGCACCTTCTAAAACTGAAAGTCTGCCGGCAACCTCACTCATCGGTCTTAAACAAGGTAACCCTGTTTCATCTTTAATTGTTTCATAGGCAATACCTGTTACCTGATGTTTCAATAATGCTTTGGTTAATCTTTGGTCAGCTGCTAAATGCAGGTACGTATAAATAATCAAGCCTTTTCTGAAACACTTATACTCTTCTTTGATCGGTTCCTTAACCTTGACAATCATCTCTGCTTTTTTCCAGACTTCTTTGGCAGTCTCGATTAAAACTGCGCCTCTTTTTTGATATAATTTATCACTGAATCCAGATGTAACGCCAGCACCCTGTTCAACAAGCACTTGATGTCCGTGCTTAACATAGGCGCTCACTGCATCTGGCGTCAAACCGACTCTGTCCTCATTTGATTTGATTTCTTTGACTAATCCAATTATCATCTAAATATCTTACAACCCCTGTTTGTTCTTTATAGTTTATTTTTTTAACTGTTTGGCTCTAACATACTGTTTCGGCAATAAATCCTTATCATATTGATAAATGAAATAAGGATCTTCCAATAACTTTCTGCCAAAATAAATGAAATCCGCCGCTTGATTGATAAGCACTTCATTGGCTAAACTAAAATCACTTAATTGACCACCGGCAATAACTATCATGCCGGTTTCTTCTTTGATGATTTGTGCATATGGCAATTGATATCCTGGATATTCATTGACGTCAACCGGAATAATACCGCCTGACGATACATTAACCACATCAATCACGTCTTTATAGTTATTTAAAATGCTTGCCCAATCATATGGTGTAATCCCGTCATCTAAGTGTTCATAGCCAGAGATTCTAATTTGAAGAATCTTTTCTTTTGGCCAATACTTTAAAACCTCATCAATGATGTCTTTTAAGAACAGTGCACCATCCTGATATTTATCTTCTCTTTGGTTGGATATTGGCGATATGAACTGGGCAATCAAATAGCCATGGGCAGCATGAATTTCTAAACTATCAAAACCTGCTTCATTGGCACGTCTGGCAGACTGTCCAAAAGATTCAACAACTTCTTTGATTTCTGCAGCATTTAATGCATGTGGCGTTTCACTTTGCTTATTAAAGGGAATGCTTGATGCAGAAACAATATTGCCGACTGTTGATTTTCTGCCTGCATGGTTAAGCTGCAGTCCAATTTTAGCGCCATAGCCATGGACACCATCAACAATTTTTCTTAAACCTTCAATTTGACTGTCTTCCCAAAGACCTAAATCCTCAGTCGTAATTCTGCCGTTTGGGGTTACAGCTGTTGATTCGACAATGATGTAGCCAACACCGCCAACTGCCCTAGACAAATAATGAATATAGTGAAAATCAGTGGCTTTGCCATCTTTTTCAAAAACGCTATACATGCACATTGGTGGCATGACAACTCTGTTCTTAAATTCAGTGTTTTTAACTTTAATCGAATGAAGGATCATTTGACGAGTCTCCCTTTATATATTTAAATTATACAAGGAAAGAAAAGAAAAACTCATCATTTTGATAAATGATGAGTCTAAAAAATTTAAATAAGTTTCTTTCTAAGTTGTGTAGAAATATATTCAATTGCTAAGACCATTACCATGATGGCAATAATAATGACTGATAATCCTTCCCAGTTTCTTTCACCATTGACATAAGAAATTGGTGCACCCAGTCCACCTGCTAGGACAAAACCTAAAATAAAGGATGAACGGATATTGATGTCAAAGCGGTAAAGGATAATCGAAAAGAAATCAGGCAAGACGTTTGGCAGTACGGCATATCTTAGTTTTTGGAAAGTTGATGCACCCACGGCATCAAGTGCTTCAATTGGACCTCTATCCATGTTTTCTATCGCTTCTGAATACAGTTTTCCAAGCATACCTATTGAGTGAATACCAATGGTGACTGCACCGGCAAAAGGTCCAGGTCCGACTAAACCAATTAAAATAATCGCTAAAATGATTTCCGGAAATGTTCTAATTAAAATTAAAAAGAAATCGCTGATTTTAGAAGTTACATTACCCGTAATGTTTTTAGCGGATAGCACACCAATTGGTACTGCAAGAATGGCACCAAAGATTGTACCAACAAAAGCAATCGCTAAAGTCTGAATAGAAAAGAACAAAACACTTTGATTAAATCGAAAGACATCTAAACCAAACAACCAGTCCCAGTCAGGGTTAAAAAACCTGGCAGTAATCGTTGGAAAGGCATTAGAAAATGTTTGAACAGCGCGCCAGTTGATGGTTGAATCGCTCACTGAATAAACAAGCATCAAGCCAAAGACCAATGTAATAATCCAGTTTAATATCCATGTTTTAGGTTTCTTT
>CAZIZJ010000149.1:0-2858 GCA_964543675.1 uncultured Acholeplasma sp.
ATCAAAGTTCGTTCCGTCAAAGGTGCCATATGTTTTCGCATTGACATCCCCTTGTGTCGTAATAACATCACCTGTAATATGTACAACTCGGTGAATGATATGGATTTTTAGTGTCGTATCATAGAAGACAACAATCTGTCCAACCTCAATGCTATCTTTTTGGTCTTCATTTAAAACGTCAATGAATACCAATGAGCCTTTTGGAAAGGAGTCTGGTTGATCACTATCCATCGATCCTGACAAAATGGATACAAATCCTTTGCCAAAAACATTTGGAATGTCAGCAACTGAGTTGACTGCAATATTTGAAATAGAGAAAAGGAGCAAAACCAGTAACAACAAATAAAACAAGATATTTCCTGCAAGTCCTAAATATTTAAAAACTTTTTGTTTTGCTGTCATCGTATGTTCTGCTCCATTTTATAATTATAAATTATATAGTCTCTTTTTGGTAATTCACAATGAAAGAAGCCCTGACTTAAAAAGCCTAAGGTCTTCAATCATTTTAATTAATGCTTAAATCAATTAAGCAGTGATACCTCTAAAGTTAAAGTTAACTGATAGTGTACCATTTAAAATCGCGTTTAATGCTTGTTCATCCCAACCTTCGATCCAAACACGTACAGTGATTAAACCTAATTTATAGTTTGAACCGATTGTATTCTGAATCGCAGCTGAAACACTTAATCCTGGGTGAAGTGCTGAAATTGCACCTGAAACACCAGCATGAGCATATAATTCACCAACAGTAATTGCTAGAGAAGCATTAGCAGCAAGTGTTGTAGGTAAGACTGCATCGTCAAATAAATCTTCAGTTAATTCTGGGTCCATGAAGTGGTTATAGAATAATACCGCTTCATTTGATGCAAAAGCACCTTTGCCTAAGGTGTTACCATTGGTACCATTACTTTGTTGGAACACAACTGCCTCAGGTGAACCAGCAAGAATGTCAGTAAAACTTACACGTGCAGCGTTTGCAGCAAATTCAGTGATTGGATCATTTTCAGCACCAAATGAACGTGTGCCTGTAACTGAAACACCAGGAATCCATGTTGTACCAGCACCAGAAGATAATACAAGTGATGTGATTTCGATTTCATCAAGTGAATCTGAACCTGCAAACAATAGGTCAAACTCTAAGAATCCAGCAGATACTGCAGCTGTTGGCACTAATTCGCCACCATCCACTTCAAGACCTGTAAGTTCTATACCATCAAGTGATGATAATGCTACGAATTGGAAGTTTTCAACATCAAGTAATGTTTCAAGTTCTCCTGTAGTAATGGTTGATTTCCAGTCTGCACCATCAAGTGATACATAGAAACCTTCCCCAGTTTGTACACTTGCAGTAAACGCTGATACTGTTGCAGTGTTATTTACTGTGAACCATGCATAAACCCCAACTGACAATGCAACACCTGTTAACACAAGTGAAAGCACTGATAATACAAATTTGTTTGTTAAATTTTTCATTTCTTTCTCTCCTTTTGAGAATTAATTTATTTTATTTGTTACTTGGCTTTTAACCATTTATAACCTGAATTAATCGTAATACCTTGCTGCTTTAAATCTTAATTGGATGTACATGAGGTCTTCGAATATAGCATCGAAACAATCTGCATCCCAACCTTCTAACCAAATTGATATCTTTGTTTGACCACGATATTCATAGATGCCGTCAATCTCATTGACTAAACTAACCTCTGATAATAAACTTGTTTGATCAAGTGCTATATCATTTTGTAGTGGTGAATACTGCGTTAAACCATAAATCATATTACTTGGTGCCTGAGGAATATTCAGTGTAATGCCAAGTCTTTTTTCATAGTAGTCTTGTGCACCAAATGTTTTCCCGAAACCTCTTGTTTCATTTTCTGAAATATCGTAAACAAAGTTCAAGTTTTGTTCTTCATTCACTGATGATATTCTAACAGCATTATGACCGTAATACAAGCGATTCATACCAGCTGTGACATATATGTCACCATCATCGAATTCTATCGGTGAAATCCAATTTTTTCCACGTGATGTAACAAATGTTCCACTAGTTGTTGCTGCCTGATCAAATGTCGGACTTTTCTTGTCTGAAAGATAGATGAATCGGTGGTGTGCATCCGTATTTGGATTATCTGTTACCACTTTGAAGTAAACATCAAATGCGATGTAATCATATCTGGGTACTGCTCGGTGTTGATAGGATATTGGTCCGTGAAAGAAATCAATACCATTTTGTGAAGTAATACTGTGCAACACAGGACTTTCGCCGATATATGCAACCATCATCTCGTTGGTAATCTCTTTATAGTAATTAATACCATCAAGCGATATCCATAAATCATCATCTAACCCAACACCTAACTCAATACCTTCAATCATACCGGTTCTAGTAACCGAGAACCACGCATAAACTGATGTTGATAAGGTAATGGTAATCATTGTTACGGCGAAGAGTGCGGCATATATTTTCTTTAACATCTTTATGCCTCGTCGTTAATTGAGAAGATCATTTGAAGTTTCAATCTGCCACCAATTAACTCTTGTTCCGTATACTTACCAGTACTCTTTAAATAATCCTCCAAGTAACCATCAATCCAAATGAACACCGATACTTTACTGACTTGCTGTGCTGCTAACTGGAAGATGTTGGCATCAACTGCCACATTACCACCTACAAATGACAAGGACTGAACACCAGTAATTCTTAAGGACTGATACTCATAGACATTGGCAACCCCATCAACGACGACCATGATTCTTAAATGCTCTTCAATGTGATGCGTATTTTCAGCAAATATGATTTTGTAGTTGATCCGGTTAATCGTTGCTGCTTCATTCATGTTTTTCACATAAAATGTATA
>CAZIZJ010000150.1:0-2850 GCA_964543675.1 uncultured Acholeplasma sp.
GATGGAACAACATAGTCTTTAACCACAACGCCATTGACAACATAATTAAACTCTGCCATTTTATATAGAATTTCGCGGTTAGAAATTCTTACCGCTTCATCCAGCGCTTGACGTGGATTGACATTGTTAAACACAATCTTCGTCCATGCGTTAGAGATTTCTCTTTCAACCATATAGGCACCAGGAATTCTTGATGCTTCAATTGCGTACTGCCATTGTTCTAAGACAATGTCTTTATACATCTTAGGCATTGAAGTTGTTTCAAATGCCTCAAGATTAGCGGTATTCCAGAAATATGCTTTACCATAAGTTGATTGCAGAATTAAAGCGAATAAACTTTGAATTTCAGTTGACATCCACCAAGATAGGAAATCCCATGAAGCTGCCTTATCTTTGGTTGCTGAGAGAATCATTGAACTTTGCGCACCAACCGCTGAATAGCGATTGATGGTGTCGGTTTCAGCATCATATACACCAGGGTGTAGTCCCATTTTCCAAAGTCCTTGTAGCTCAACTGCCGTATTTTGCAGTAATAAATACGTACCTAAATCGGCAATACCAATCGGTAACATGCCATATCTGAATTGATTATAGAATGAACCGACATACTTCGGCATATTATATAGCGTATAGAGTTCAGACATCATCCGAATCCCTTTAAGTGTTTCTTCACTGTTGATTGCTGTCTGCATACCATTTGGCGAGTAAAGATCACCACCGAATTGATAAATGAATGGTAGGGTTGCAACAAACGGTTTTAATCCTGAGAACTGTGCTAACGGAATAAAGTAGTTCATGCCGTAGTTTTGCAGAATCGGTAGAATAGCGATGATTTCGTCCCACGTATTAGGAATCTCGGTAATGCCGACAGAGTTTAAAATATCTTCACGGTAGAATGTTACCCAGAAGTTTTGCGTTTGCGGTAAGGCAAAGACCCCTTCTTCAAAGACATAAGGAATCATCGCGCCTTTGGAGAATTTAGACACTGTATCCGCATAACCGCTAAACTGTCTTAAATCAACTGCTGCATCACGAATCGCAAATTCATAAGGTATCCAGTGGTCAACACCAATGGCGATATCAGGCGATGTCCCTGATGCATTTGATAAAATCAGTTTGTTCTGGTCTGGCATTTGTGACAAGGTAATTCGGTATTCACCATCATACATTTCATCAATCAACGACTGCATGACTTCAATATACTGTCTTGGCAGATTGACCCAAACAGCCAGTTCATCGGTACCTGCAATTGATGCTGAATACGGATTATTGATAAATGATAAGACTAAGCGTACAGTACCTTCCCAAAATGAATGGAAAATATTGACATACGGGGCTGGCAGTTCATTATCACCATGAACCATGACCCGCTCTAATTCCATATTCGCATATAAGAAAATTTGGGTTAAGGAACCAAGTAGCTGGTTGACTGATGAATCACCATCAGAAAACTGATTCATTCTTGAAGGCAATCTGTTGATGTCACTGGCAATCTGTCTTAATCTTGCTGATGCGACTTTGAGGTTAGAAATTTCAGAAGGTTCGGCAATTGGTGATAAATGAACTAAAGATGAATGAATATAATCAAGTTCATCAGCCCAGAAACGAATGTCTTCTTTGGCATCAGGAAAATAGGTTTCAATTTCCCAGTCACGGTAAAGATCGGTACCGCCTGAGGTATAACGTTTAACTTCAAGTGATAAGGCTTGAATCTTTGCCATCACTTCTTTTAATTTTTGAACGGTATTACGGTATGGGAAACTTTGCGCTTCAAGCGTAATCAAGTTTTCCCCAGCATTTAAATAAATTAAATAAGGAACGCCTTCATCATCAACCAGCGTACGATTCAAGAAATCAACGGTATAAGGAAAAGCATAGCTTTCAAATTCGCTAAATGGAATTTCGCCGTTGACTTTAATCGTTCTAAAGACCGGCAAATCACGAATCATGTATTGACGGTATTTGAGTGAGATTTGGTATAAACCGGCAGTTTCTGCTTCAATCAAATAAGTGATGCTTTGACCACCGTTTTGCCATGAATCACCAAAGACGGTATTTAATCTTAAGAACTGCGTATCATAGTAATAGCTTGAAGGGTCCTGTTCAGGTCTAAGTCTGATGCTTGGGTCTGAACGTTCTTCAATGTCTCTAGCTGAAACAGTAATCAACTCATTGACAACTGGTGCATTTTGATGGGCACTTTGATAGGTTGCATAACTTGGTAGTTCATCAATATGAACCAGTGAGACATTGCCTAGTAATACGTTATAGTTTCTAAACTCAAAAGACAGTTCATCACCATCTTTTAAATGATATAAATAAGGTTTTGGATGCATGCCAGTTCTGTCTTTGACGACAAATGTCTGCCAGCCCATCACTTTATCGGATTGCGGCTGTATTTCATTTTGATAACGGTCTAATGAGAAGACGTTGGTTCTAAAGACCCAACGACTAGGCAAGCTAATGGTTGAGGACTCGTTAAACGGTGTGACATCGTTGATCTTTACCGTGATTTGCGTATCATCAATCGTTGATTCTAAATCGTAATAATCAATTTGAACCATGTATAGACCTTCAACGATGCCATCTAAAGTGACACTGACAGTTCTATTTTGATCGTCAATGACATGTACGACATCTTCGCCGGCATAAGCGACATATGCATCAATCATCACTTGATAGTTGGCATCTGCCACTAAGCCACTATATGTTGCAGATTCAAAACCGTAGCTTTGATCGCCTGCTTCTATATTTTGATGGTTATAGCCTAATTTGACATTGGCATAAAGCGCAATATTAGATAAACCACTTTCAGTTTCAATATAATGATGTGCCAAACTTGAGCCATCA
>CAZIZJ010000151.1:0-2829 GCA_964543675.1 uncultured Acholeplasma sp.
TATCAACGTAAATGGCGGCAGTTCAATTCGGATGCTTCTTGAATCTCTCTCTTTATCTAAGACAATATCTAAGACATAGTCTTCCATCGCTGCATAAAGTACTTCTTCAACAAATCTTGGTAAGCGATGAATCTCATCAATAAATAATACGTCACCATGTTTAAGGGTTGTCAAAAGTGCTGCTAAGTCCCCCGTCTTTTCAATCGCTGGTCCTGATGTGACTCTGATGTTGACACCCAGTTCATTGGCGATGATTTGAGCCAAAGTGGTCTTCCCTAAGCCAGGTGCGCCGTACAACAAGATATGGTCAAGTGATTCATTTCGTTTCAAGGCTGCCTGAATATAGACAGATAACATTTCTTTAATATCTGTTTGACCGATGTACTGACTTAAATTCTGGGGTCTTAAAAACAGTTCATCATCTTCTTTAAGACTTAAATCTCTTAAAATAGAATTATCTTCGCTCATTGGGTCCCCTTATCTTAAAAGATGTGCCAAAGCATCTCTTAGTGCTTGATCAACTGGTTGATCAACGTTAATGTTTTTCAGTGTTTTACTAATCTCTTTTTTATTGTATCCTAGTGCCTGCAGTGCTGCCAAGATGTCTTTGGTGGTATCGTTAATCAAATGCAGATCCGTTTCATCATCCACCAGTTTCCCTTTCAAATCAAGGATAATCTGTTGGGCGGATTTCATGCCGATGCCTGGAAACTTGGTTAAATATTTAGCATCACCTGATTCAATCGCCTCGACGATTCTAACTGAATCATCAAAAGCGACAATGCTTAAAGCACTCTTAGGTCCAATGCCAGAAACGCTAAGGAGCTTTTGGAATAATTCAAGCGTTTCAACATCCTTAAAACCGTATAATGAAAAGATGTCTTCTCTGACATGCAAATACGTATGCAGCGTTACTTTTTCTTCTAATTTGTATGAATAAGGCGTCGGGCTTAAGATTAAATAACCGATATCATTGTTTTCAACAATAATATGTTCTGGGGAAATCTTTTTAATAATTCCTTTAATATAACCGTACATAGCGTTCATCCTTATAATTTTCGTTCTAAAATATTATAACATTTTTTAGCATCTTTATTATGTTATAATAAATTAAGTAGGTGAAATAATTGTCTTTTGAGTTTATATCTGCTGCGAATTCAAAGTTAAAAGAACTGTCCAGCAAAGATAAAAAATATAAGGTCATTACCGACCGTATTGCCGTTCTTCTCTCTCTCATTCAAGGAGAGTTTTTAACCTTTGACGAAACCCATCAAAAGGTTTCTCATGAGACAGAATCATCGCATGAGATGACTAAAAAAAGATATCAGCAAGAAGTACTCGCACGCAAAAACAATTTTGAAAACTTCAAAATAGATATTCAGCAACAAATCGCTTTACTTAACGAGGCAACACTTCAAAAAACAATTGTACTTGATGAAAAAACCGCACTTGTTCTTGAAAAGCTCAATCAAGAGTTAATTGATATTGAAGCCAAAATGACTGAGTCAAAAGCGAATGCTTTGACCACTAAATCAAAAGATCTGTCTTACATTGAAAAAGTGATTTCAGATATCAAAAAACAAAGTGCAAAATCCATTCATCAAATTGAAACGAATTTCGCCAATGATCTTGAAAAAGTGAATAAGAAATACCAGAAAAGTGAATTAAAAATACTTGATGACATCAAGCACTTTGAGGAACAAACCTTGCTTGAAAAAGAAAAAGTCCAGCAAGCAAAAAATGCCTACCGTGAACAAAGCGATGCCAAATATTTAGCTGTCAAAAATGATTACCATCAGACTTCTACTGCCTTTAATAAAAAAGTTGATCAATTAAAAAAGAAAAAAAATGACGCCGTTGCCAAGTTAAAGGCGAATTATCAAAATGCCTTGGTACCGATTGAACAGGCACTCAAAAAGATTGAAACCGATTTTTCGCTATTAAAAATCGAGCAAGAAAAGACATACAACGAAAAAGCTGCACAGCATAAAAAAGAAATCGTCGACATCGTTAAAAACTACAATGCAAAAAAGAATCAAATCATTAAAGAAACAAGTGATGCCATTACCCTTTATAATTCAAAACTATCTGCATTTAGAGAAACACTGATTAAAGAACGCCAGGAACAACAAAAAGAATATAAAGAAGCAATTGATGCATTGACTTCTGATGAAGACAAAAAACAGTTAAACAAAGAAAAGAATCGCACCATCAGTGCAGGCGACAATGAATTAAATAAACAGATCATTAGAACCAATCGCGAAACACTGGTTAAAACGAAAGAACAGTACATTCGTTTAAGCCAGGCTGAAACTGAGTTTTTACAGAATCGTTCAAAATGGCGCATCAATGGCAAGATTCTACTCATCAACGCTAAACTTCAAAGTTATCATAATGAACAGAATTACCAGTATCAAACCAAAGCAATCGATACCAAACTTAAGAAATTGAAACTGACCTTGGAACATGAACTCGATATGCTTGATTTGAAACATCTTAAAGAGATTGCACCACTTGACGCCGACTTATCGATTGCCAATGCAGTTTCTGAACGTGATGTTAATTTGTTGTCGAATGACACGAATTATCATTTAAATCATTATCAGCATCAAGAGGATGTCCTTGACTATGAGTTGCAGCTTTACATCCTCAATCAAAATGAAAAGCTCGATAACGAAAAACTACGTTTGGAATATGAACGCAGTGTTTTATCAATGACTGAACAGCTTTCCATTGAAAAAGAAACAGTCATTAGGGAACAACAGCTTAAAAACCAAAGCTTGAAAAAAGATTTAGTGCTCTATACCTTTGATGTTGCTAATCTAACCT
>CAZIZJ010000152.1:0-2804 GCA_964543675.1 uncultured Acholeplasma sp.
GTGGTGTTAATGCATTTGGATCAGAAATAAAATCACCTAATGATGAATCTTCTTCTTCACCAACTGGTGCTTCTAAACTAATTGGTTCTTTAGCAATACGTTGAATGTTTTGAACTTTTTCAGGGGTAATGCCCATTTTTTCTGCTACTTCATCAACCGTTGCTTCTCTGCCTAATTCTTGGACAAGTTGTCGTTGAATACGAATCATCTTATTGATGGTTTCAACCATATGCACAGGAATACGAATTGTTCTTGCCTGATCAGCAACAGCTCTCGTAATCGCTTGACGAATCCACCATGTTGCATAGGTAGAAAACTTGAAGCCTTTTTCGTGATCAAACTTATCGACTGCACGCATGAGCCCCATGTTACCTTCTTGAATTAAATCCAAGAATAAAAGACCTCTTTGCGTATACTTTTTAGCAATTGAAACCACTAAACGGTAATTGGCTTCAACCAGTTTTTCTTTCGCAAGATGTGCTTTTCTAACTGAGTTTTCTAAAGCAACCATATCATCTGCTGCCAAAGTCAATTCACCTGATTTAACCAGTGCTAACTGTTCTGCTGAAACGCGTCCTTCAGCAACCCAAATTGCATATTTTCTTTCGTCATCAATATTAAGCAGTGGAATTTGTCCGATTTCTTTTAAGTACATTCTGACAGGGTCATCTACTTTAACAGCAGAAGCAATCTGTTCAATGTTTAATAATTCTTCTTCCTTGATATCTTCTACTTCTAAACTTGATAGCGAAAACTCGTCCGGTTCATCCGGTTCAATTTCTATTTCATCATCTAAATCGTCTAAGAATGAACTTTCCTCTTCAATCACTTCTTCGTCATCATCGTCTAATAGAACGTCTATTTCTAAATTAGACAAACCTTTTTCAACATCATAATACTCACTGGTTCCTACTGGAAAAAATGATTCGACATCACTCTGATTGAGTGCTTTCTTCTTGCCTGCCTTTTTGGCAAGCAAGTCAATGATTTCTTTAATCGTCATTCAACCTTACCTCGCTTCTTTAGTGTTTCTATTTTTTTCAAATATTCATTTCTTGTGCTTTCACTTGGTGCACTGTTTACTCTGTAAATCAAATCATTGATTTCTAGCTGAATGGCATATGCAGCAATAGAGTCAATGTGTTCCTTGAATTCATTGTCATTACGAATGATCATATCTTTTTTGAATTCAATGGCATCAACATATTTGCCTAACTGATCATGATGCTTGGTATACCCCTGCTTAAATTTTTCTATGTCCATGTTTTCTTCTTTGTTCATGGCGTAATAGTTAATGATTTCTTTATAGAGGTCCTTTTGCAGCTTAGTGATCATGTTCGTCAAATCCAGATGTTTTTGAATCTTCCCAAGATATTTATTGTTTTTCAACAGTGTAATGATCATCAGATCAATTGCCCGTTCTGCTTTGCTGACTATTGGTTTGGCAATGAGTCTTTCTTTAACCGGCAGTTGATAACTGCCTTTAGTCAAGAATAATTCAATACCCAATTCCTCAAGTGCTTTCTTTTGATAAAACGCCAATATCGTTTCATCGGCAGTTGATAGTAATGCGCGCATTTCCTTCTTGAAAAGCGTAATATCATCTGCTCGGCTGAAATCTTTCTTTTCCTGATAAATGCCATAACCAAATAAATATGGATCCATCAATTCATCTTCATATAATTTGTAGTAAGCCTGAACACCATGTTTTTTGACATATTCATCTGGGTCTAACTTTTTAGGCAGTGCCAGTACTGAAATCTTAAGTCCTGCGTTTCTTAAAACCGGAATAGCTTTTAGGGTTGCAAGTCTTCCGGCAGCGTCCCCATCATAGGCGATGACTACATGGTCTGAAATGCGTTTGATTAGTTTAGCCTGATCGTTGGTGAGTGCTGTACCCATTGTGGCAACAGCAGCCCTTAGATTGCTTCTATAGCTGGCAATGACATCAAAGAATCCTTCATGCAAGATGACAAACTTCTGTTTAACAGCAGCTCTTAAGGAGTCGGTGAAATGATAGAGCAGTTCACCCTTCTTAAAGATTTTAGTTTCGGTTGAATTGACATATTTAACGACTTCGTCTTTAAGTAGACTTCTAGCTGAAAAGCCAACGATTCGGTTTTTGTCATTTTTAACCGGAAAGGTTATTCTTGAGCGAAAAACATCGTAATAGTCACCTTCACTGGATTGTTTGACTAATCCTAGATTCATCATATCAGTGACAGTATATGATTTGGATTTTAGCATTTGATAAAGGGCATCACTTTGACTTGGTGCTAAACCAATTTCAAAATGCTCAATTTCATCATCAGACATGCCGCGTTCCTTTAAGTAGTTATATGCTGATTCCCCTGCTTTGGAGTTCTTAAGCGCGAACTGGTAAAAGCTTGACGCATCTTCCATTAACAAATAAAGTTTTTCGTTTGGATCTTTGACGACACTTTCGCCTTTGACTTCAATACCAAGTCGTTCAGCCAGTTCAAGCGATGCATCTCTAAAACTGATGTTTTTAATTTGGGCATAGAAGGTAACTGTGTTTCCACCTTTACCGCAGCCCATGCATTTAGCAATATGTTTTTCAGGAGATACCGAAAACGATGGTGTTTTTTCATCATGAAAAGGACATAAGCCCATGTAGTTTTTTCCCTTTTTAGTTAAGGACATGAATTCAGAGGCTAATGCAACAATATCCGTTTCTTCAATAATCTTTGTCAGTAATTCCTGATCCATTAAAGGCTCCTTTTAAAACTTCAGTGACTCCCTAATAAAACCTTCTAATTCTGAAATATTTAGTCTGATCTGTT
>CAZIZJ010000153.1:0-2694 GCA_964543675.1 uncultured Acholeplasma sp.
CATCATCCATTTTGGCATAGGATTTCAACACCTCAAAAACTTCGTTTGGATACTTTTTTGTGATGACGAATTTTTGGCATAAGGAATCAACGACACTCCACTCTTTAGCCAATAGAACAAATGTCTTGAAATATTTAAGTGCTTGATTAAAATCCTTTAAATCGCCAATGACATATGTCTGCAGAATTTCTAATTCATAGACAGAAAAGTCATTGGTATCTAAAAACTCCAACGAATTGCTTTGCTTGATTTTTTTAGCGATTTCCTTTAGATTTGGATAGCTGATGCCAATGTATGGTTTTCGGTTTTCTACATTGGTTTTCAAATCTTTATCGCTTTTATTAAAGTTCTGATACATCATTTCTAGTACGGCTTTTGCTTGCATAAACACCTCTTTATGTTTTAAACAATCAGGCTAGGATTATAGACTATTTCCCAGAGATGTCCATCTAGATCTTGAAAATATCCAGCATAACCACCCCAGAAGGTTTCATGAGGACTAACGGTAATATGTGCGCCAGCTGCTTCTGCCGCTTTCATAATCAAATCAACTGATGCTTTGTCATTGACATTGTGACCCAGTGTGAATGCTGTTGGATTGGCAATGCCTTCTTTAATTCCTGTATCAAATGAAATATTTTTTCTTTCCCAAATAGCTAGTCTTAATCCATCCTGCAATTCAAAGAATGCTACAGCACCATGATCAAACTCTTTGCCGATAATACCTTCTTTACTATCAAATCCTAATTGCTTATAAAACTCAAACGATTTTTCTAAATCAGATACACCAAGTGTAATGACTGTGATTCGAGGTTGCATCCTAAGTACCATCCTTTTTTAATTTTATTTAATTATAACATGAAAAGAGCCCATCGGCTGGGCTCTTTAAAATGCTTATGGGAAAATCAAATTATGTAGTTCTTCTCTGTTTGTCACTGGGAAGTTATCTGGGAAGTTATCAGGATCTGGAATTTGATTATCAAGTTTACTAATTAAGAAGTCCTTAACAATCGTTAGTCCTAAATCTTCAGTCAGTGGATCATATGGTGCCACATAATCAATATATCCGTCAAATTCCGCTTCATCCATTGCTTGTGCATTAGTGAATAACACACTGAAGTCAGTGGTGTCTGCACTACTAATATCATTAATGCCTAATGCGATAAACGCAGTAACTAAGTTAGCAAGTTCTGATACTTGAATATCAACCAGTGGATCTTCTTCGCCTTCATGCGACTCGAAAGTATCTAAGTTCGCATCGACAACTGCTTGTGAAATCATGCGGTTGGCGATCAATGAGCCTGCATCAATTGCTAGTCCAACATTTGACAGTTCAATGGTTCCAGTATCAATGGTGTCTAATTCAAGTGAACCAGCACCAAATGCATCCAGTGCATCTGCCAGTGACAACAATTCTGCTTGTGTTAAATCATCACCAAGATATAGATGAACCTGATATGCAGCTGTTGGTATTGAAATACCAGTGCCCACAATCGCATTGGTTACCATACGGTATGCAATGATTGAATCGTCATTTGCGATACCAGTCAATAACTCAGGTGTTATGATTTCATCAGTCATATCATCAGCAACATTTTGAAGTGGTGTTGCAAGACCGGCTGCCGGTGAACCACCGGTATGGGTTGCTACTTTGAGCAAGGTATCTAGCAATCTAGTGATTTCATCGTAGTTAATGAATTCCATTGGCACGATTTCATACGCATCTTCTCTAACGTTTTCAAAGAGAACGGATGTAATAATACCTTCTGACATATACTTTCTCATGATGAGCGAGTTTTCGCCATGCATATCAATCAATTCGCCAAGCGTTAAGGTATCTACTGTTGCTGCAAGATTTGCTGCAACCGAGGTAATATCTGAATCATCAAGCGGATCGCCATTATCATATGTTTCATCAATAATCGCAATACTGTTAATAAAGTTAATCAATTCGGTTTGTGATAAGTCAGGCGTATTAATCGGATCATACGCATCAGGTGCCACTCTTTCTACAGTGACTGCATCAATGATCGCATCACTCATCATGGTTCTCACGATGATTGATTCTTCATCAACTGCAAGCATTAGTTTTTCTGTGGTCAATGTATTTGGTTCAAACTCGTCGAACAAATCAGTAATCGGTGTTCCTGAACCACCATCCATTGCATTTAATGCATCCAATAATCTAGTCGTTTCTGCAGGATCAATGAAAGCAAACGCTGCTGAACCAAGGATTGGGTCTAATGCATCAAAGTGTGCATTGTCTCTGACTGGATAACCTTGATCAATGACGGATTGTCTAATGATTCTAGAAATCTTACCTTCAAATACCAATGAATTTTCATCACGCATTGCCTGAATGGTTAAAATATCTAGACTGTCTGACAATGCAGTTCCTAAGTCCTCTAATGTTGTTTCTGCACCTAATACCAGGAGTGCAACAAAGAATTCTGCCATATCTGGTCTGGTAATTTCGACAGTTACTAGCACGGTACCAGGAGTCTCGTTTTCTTCCAAGGTTTCTGGATGAATATCATCTGCTTCTAAAATCGGAATCAGTTCTTTAGAAACCAACGAGTTTAAGATAATTGATTCTAAGGCAACCGCATTTGCAAGTTTTCCAACCGTAATGGTTGAAGTATCTGCTAGGCTATCGGTTAAGTCAAGCAATAATGCATCGTCATCACTATCGCC
>CAZIZJ010000154.1:0-2376 GCA_964543675.1 uncultured Acholeplasma sp.
GGGTGGTTATTCAACCGGTTTTAAGAAGATACTTCGGTAATTCCTACTTGCCGCATCATGACTACGGCAGAGGCGGCAGAGGATGGCGTGATTTATGGCAGGATTTACTGGCACTAATTATGTTTAACGATGCAACCGTCAAAGAATTGTTATACAATAACTTTGCAGGCATTCGCATCGATGGTTCAAATGCAACCATCATCGGCAATAAGCCAGGTGAATTTCTGGCTGATAGAAACAAGATCGTCAGAGTTTGGAGCGATCATGGTGCATGGCCGCTATTAACGACTAAGATGTATATTGATGAGACTGGCGATTTAGAGTTCTTATTCAAAAAACAACACTACTTTGACGATCAGTTTACCCATTATACGAAACAGACAAAAAAAGAGATTGCTGCAGATAACATCTTGACCAACAAAGATGAAGCATATCAAGGAACCGTTTTAGAGCACTTGTTGCTGCAAAATATTGTTGCCCACAACAATGTCGGCAAGCATGGCTTTGTGAGACTTGAAGATGCAGATTGGAACGATGGACTCGATATGGCGCATAAGCTTGGGGAAACAATTGCTTTTACCCACTTTTATGCGAACAACCTGAAGCTGCTTGCAGAACTGGTTAAAGCAACCAGTCAAGACATTTACGTATTTAAGTCATTAAGTGATTTGCTTTATGAAGAGATTTCACTAAATGCATATTATGACCAAGTATCGCGCTTTAGCGAAAAGACAGTACTGCTTGACAAAGAAAAACTGATTGCTAAGCTCAATGCACTCTATTTGGCAAGAATCAATCACTTAAATGGCAATGCTTGGATTAAAGATACCCATCTGCAAAGCTACATCAATAATGACGGTTTATTTGCAGATAATGAAGAAACGATGAGTTTAACCGGACAGGCAATGGCGCTGCTCGGGCAAACATTATCTCCTGATAGTGCCAAGAAAATTGCAGAAACTGCCAAAAACATGCTTTATGATGCAAATGTTGGCGGCTACCGATTAAACAGCGATTATGATGAAGTGCTCTTCAATATGGGTAGAGCTTACGGCTTTGCCTACGGACATAAGGAAAATGGTGCAATGTTTTCACATATGGCGCTGATGTACATTTATGGTCTATACAACTATGATTTAGTTCATTTAGGACATCAAGGCTACATGACCTTAATCAATCAGTCATTGAATCCAGAGTCGAATATCCTAGCAGGTATTCCTGAATACTTTAATGACCGAGGCATCGGCAAATACGTTTATTTAACTGGCAGTGCAACCTGGCTGTTGAAGCTATTAAGAGATCAGGTCTTTGGCATCAAACTGAATTTAGGAAAACTTTCATTATCACCTAAATTGACCAAAGATGAATTTATCGATGCAAAGGCGACCATTACCACAGTTATCAAAGGAAAAACGCTCAAGGTGACCTATATCAATGAAAAGGGTCTGGATTACGGTAAGTACACAATCAAAAAGGTTATGTCGAATGGCATTGATATAACGAGTAATTTAGATTCAGCAAACGACTTTATGGAGGTTTATTTAGATGAAATGTGATATCTTGGATTACAATGGCAAGGGTTATGCAAAACTGCTACACTTCAAGGAGTGGCGGGTTGCAGTACTCAATTACATTGAGGAATTGGAATTAGAAAATATAACATATGTTGAATGTCATTTAAACACTGACGAAGTCTTTGTCTTGCAAAAGGGTGAAGCCACCTTGATATTTGCCGAGGTTCAAGATAATTATGTAACCAGTTTTTCGAAGATCAAACTAGAAAAGAATAAGGTTTACAACGTCAAGGCAGGCACATATCATACGCATACTTTAAGCAAGGACTGCCAGCTTTTGATCATTGAACAGGAAGATACCGATTATGATAACTCGCCAAGAGTTTACTTGAATGAAGTATCTAAAAAAATGCTGGTGAATGCCGTATGAAAAAGCTTGTTTTTGAAGAACATTTTTTAGGTGAAGGACTGCCTAATCAAGCCATCTGGAACATTGATGTCGCTGGTACCGGCTTTGGCAATAATGAAGACCAGTTCTATACCGACAGATTAGATAATGTCTTTGTCAAAGACAGCATCTTAAACATTGTTGCTAGAAAAGAAGATTTTGAACATCGTCATTATACCTCAGCCAAACTGACCAGCAATCAAAAAGTAGCATTCAAATACGGACGCTTTGAAGTAAGAATGAAGCTGCCTAAAGGCAAGGGTACCTGGCCAGCGTTCTGGTTTTTAGGTACTAGCAGAAATGAGGGGGTTAGATGGCCGGCATGCGGTGAAATCGATTTGATGGAACATGTCGGAAAAGATCAAGACACGACCCATTTTTCGCTGCACTCAGCCAATTATCACCATAAGATCG
>CAZIZJ010000154.1:2386-2653 GCA_964543675.1 uncultured Acholeplasma sp.
ATATTGCTGGATTAACCGATGACTTCCATGTTTATGCAATGGAATGGGACGAAGCAGGCTTTAAGTACTATGTTGATGATGTGCTTTTGACAACCGTTTTAAGAGGCGACAAAAAAAGTTTTGAAGACTGGCCGTTTGACCACGAATTCTACATGATCATTAACTTGGCAATTGGCGGTTTCTGGGGTGGCGAAATTGATGATTCGATTTTTCCGGTTGCTTTTTTAGTCGATTATATTAGGGTTTATCAGTAAGAAAGAAGGGGAT
>CAZIZJ010000155.1:0-2614 GCA_964543675.1 uncultured Acholeplasma sp.
AGCAGCCAAAAGCGGCTCTCTAATCATTGAGATGCTGGCGAACCACTGAGGCGTTGATCTGAAGATGACTGGTTTTTTTGTGCGCCAGTCGTGTGGATAGGAGTGTCTAATCGTACTTTGATGCATCAAATGACCGGTTGCTGCCAGGTCTTCTACGATTTGCGCATTCGCCTTTTCATAGAAAAGTCCTTCATATTGCAATGCTTCTTTGGTCATATGTCCTTTTTCATCAACCGGACTTAATAAATCAAGATTGTATTTTTTGCCGACAAGATAGTCATCCTCACCATGTCCTGGTGCGGTATGGACTAAACCGGTTCCATCTTCTGCTGTCACGTGTTCTCCTAAAATAACCGGTGACACACGGTCATAAAACGGATGCTGATATTTGATATGCTCTAAAACTGTTCCTTTAAATGTAGATAAAACCTCAACATCCTTAAAGCCAATGATCTCTTTTAATTTAGCTAATAAATCTTTACCAGCAATGTATTTTTTGCCGTCTGCTTTAAACCACACATATTCTAGTTCTGGATGAACCGATACTGCAAGATTGGCAGGCAGCGTCCATGGTGTGGTCGTCCAAATAAGCAGTCTGGTTGCAGCATACTTTTTATCTAAGAGATCAAACCCAACATAAATTGACTTCGATTCTTTTTCCATATATTCAATTTCTGCCTCAGCAAATGCTGACTCAGAAGACGGCGACCAATAAATCGGTTTTAGCCCTTTATAAATCAATCCTTTTTCAACCATTTTGGCAAATACTCTGACCTGGTCTGCGATAAACGGTTTATCCAACGTCAAATAAGGATTGTCCCAATCCCCTAAAATACCTAATCTTTTAAATTGTTCTTTTTGAACTTTGACTTGTTCTAACGCGTAATCTCGGCAAATCTTTCTAAACTCGGCTCTAGACAACTCTTTTCGGTTAACCCCTTTTTTGGTCACTTCATTTTCAATTGGAAGCCCATGGGTATCCCAGCCAGGTACATATGGAACATAGTTCCCTTTCATTGTCTGGTATCTTAAAACAAAGTCCTTTAATGTCTTTTGGAAAGCATGACCAATATGAATGTTGTTGTTGGCATAGGGCGGACCGTCATGCAGGATAAAAGGCGTATTCAGTTTATTTTTGCCCAATACTTTTTTATATAGTAAAATCTTTTCCCAGTTTGCTTGAATTTCAGGCTCTCTAACGCCTAGATTGCCACGCATTTCAAAATCAGTTTTTGGCATCAGCAGTGTATCTTTATAGTCCATTTTTCTTTCCTCCAATAAAAAATCGTCCTTAAAAACTCCTCTAAGGACGAATATGAATTCGCGGTACCACCTTAGTTCTATGACATCCGTCATAGCCCTTAATTATGTTCATTTGGATTGCTCCTAGATGATAACATAAGTTTGTGTTTGTCATAAGGCTTGCACCATCCCTTACTCGCTATATACCTTTACAAACTTGTCTTGTTCTAATCAACGCAATCATTTAATTGATATTTGCTTTTAACCAGTCTTCAATACTGCCATCATTGTATAAATCCTGATTGCCAAAAAGATAGGTTGTTTCATTTATTTCAACGATATGACCGGATACTGCATAAACGACACCAGTGATGAAGGCAATGACTTTATTTGCTCTATCGATATGTAAGCCTTCAAAATTAAGAATCAGCGGAACGCCATCCATCATCTTTTTTGCAAGCTCAGTAATATGCTTGTCATCGTCGTTTTTCAATTGTTCCATAATCAGCAAATCAGATGTTGGCACAACTTCGATTTTTTTCTTCTTACTAAATAATCCCATTTAAATAACCCCTTTAAATAGTGTTCCAATTCTTAAGACATCACTTCCATATTTTAATGCAAGTTGGTAATCACCACTCATGCCCATTGATACGCTCTTCAAATGATGTTTTTCTTTTAACGCAGCCAACTGCTTAAATATGGCATCCGTCTTAACATCATCATTAAGTACACCAATCGTCATCAATCCGATTAGGTTTATTTTATCATATTTTTTAATCTCATTGATAAAATCTTCTAAATCATTTAGAAGGATACCGGATTTACTGTCTTCAAGCGCTAAATTGACTTGAATGTAACAATCCAGTGGCACAAGTCTTAGTTTTTGAATAAGATTTGCTAGCTTAATTGAATCAAGCGAATGCAGACAATCAATTTCATTGATGATCAACTTGGTTTTATTGCTTTGGAGATGTCCGATGAAATGCCATTTGATGTCAGTCAAATCACTTAGTTCGTTTTTCCTACTCAATAAATCATGAACATAGTTTTCACCAAAAACTTTGACACCCAGATGATAAATCTTTCTCATTTCATCCGTGTTGAATATTTTTGATGCACAGACAATGCGATCTTTATAATCTAAAAAGTTCATTATACATTAAACCTAAAGAGAATGATGTCACCATCTTTGACAACATAGTCTTTACCTTCCAATCTAACTTTACCTTTTTCTTTAGCAAGCTGCGGTGTACCTGACGCCATTAAATCATCATAAGCTAAAGTTTCTGCTTTAATAAAGCCTCTTTCAAAATCGGTATGAATGATGCCTGCTGCCTGTGGTGCTTTGGTGCCATCGACAAATGTCCAG
>CAZIZJ010000156.1:0-2340 GCA_964543675.1 uncultured Acholeplasma sp.
ATGAGGCCGGCAGAGGTCCTTTGGCTGGTCCGGTTGTTGCAGCTGCTGTGATATTGCCTAAAAACTTTAATCATCCATCAATCAATGATTCTAAGACCTTAAGTAAGCAACAAAGAGAAAGATTGAAACTAGTCATTGAAAAAGAGGCATGCTATATTGGTGTTGGCATTGTTAGTGAAAAAGTGATTGACACCATCAATATCCTTGAAGCTGCAAGACTGGCAATGAAAGAAGCAATCAAGGATTTAGGCGTAGTTCCTGATTTTGTCTTAACCGATTATATGGATATTGGTGATATACCACATGAAGCAATTGTCCATGGTGATCAGATCAGTGTTTCGATTGCAGCAGCATCAATTATCGCCAAAGTAACACGAGATGAAATCATGCGACAATATGATTTGATTTATCCGATGTATCATTTTAAATCAAATCAAGGCTATGGCACAAAAACCCATTTGACTGCATTAGATGCATATGGTCCTTCGCCGATTCATCGGTTCTCATTTAAACCAGTCAAACGAAGACAAAGAGAAAAGTAATTGTTAATGATAAAAACGAACCATGTGAAATCATGGTTTTTGTTTGAGAAAAAGTGTCTTAAAAAATCACATAATTTCTTTCTATATAAATGTATTATATAGAAGAGGAAAACACAAGATTTATTTGCTTGACAATGATGAATAACTATATATAATGAATTAGGTAATAAAATGAAAAAGGGAGGTTTTTGATATGTCAAAGCAAGTAATCATCGTTGAGTCGCCAGCAAAGTCAAAGACAATAGCAAGTTACTTTCAAAATCAAGTAATTGTTTTATCGTCTGTTGGACATATTAGAGATCTTGCAACATCAGGCAAAGATGGATTAGGCGTTGATGTTGAAAACAACTTTGAACCAAACTATAAAGTGATTAGAGGCAAAGACACCTTAGTCAAAGATTTATTAAAGAAAACCAAAAATGCTGAAGTCTTTCTAGCAACCGACCCAGACCGCGAAGGCGAGGCAATCGCTTGGCATTTAGCACAAGTACTTAATTTGGATTTAACTAAAAACAACCGTATCGTGTTTAGAGAGATTACCAAGCCAGCGATCATGGAAGCGATGAATCATCCAAGAACGATTGATACTGATTTAGTGAATTCACAAGAAACCAGAAGAATATTAGACCGTATCATCGGATTTAAACTTTCCAAATTACTACAAACCAAAATCAAATCGAAATCAGCTGGTCGGGTTCAAAGTGTTGCTTTAAAACTTATTACTGATTTAGAAAAAGAAATTGTGGCATTTATCCCGGAAGAGTACTACACCATTCATGCGCATTTCGGCGAACTAAAGGCAGATTACATAATTCCCAAAGACGTTAAAATCAAAAAAGAAGAAGCAGATCACATTTTAGCAACTTCTAAAAATCCATTTATTGTTCAAAGCGTTGCTAAAAAAGAAACCAAAAGAAATCCAAAAGCACCACTGATTACCTCAACGCTTCAACAAGAAGCCGTCAATTCTTTATATATGTCATCATCACGCGTGATGAGAGTTGCTCAAAAACTGTATGAAGGTGTTGAAATCAATGGTGAAATTACCGGTTTGATTACCTATATGAGAACCGATTCAAACAGATTATCGTCAGAATTTGTCAGACCTGCCAATGAATATATTGAAGAGGTCTTCGGCAAAAAGTATTTAGGACATTATCGAACACGTAAAAACGACTCTGCACAAGACGCGCATGAAGCAATTCGTCCAACCGATATTAGAAGAACACCGGAATCACTTGAACATCATTTAGGAAAAGATGAATTCAAGGTCTATAAAAAGATTTATGAACGTGCATTGGCATCTTTGATGGCAAGTGCAAGTTTTGACTCCACCAAAGTGATTCTAGCATCAGGTGGCAATGAATACGAACTTGAAGGCAGCATTTTAACCTTTGATGGTTACTTAAAGGTTTTAACAGAAACCACTAAAGATAAGTATTTACCTGAATTCACTGAAGGACAACAACTGGATGCTGATCAGGTTGAAGCCATTCAAAAGTTTACGACACCACCAACCAGATACAATGAGGCATCCTTAATCAAGGAATTAGAGGCACAAGGCATTGGTCGCCCGTCAACCTATGCAAGTATCATTTATACACTTAAAACCCGTGAATACGTTGAAGTAGAGGAACGCAGGTTCAAACCAACCGAACAAGGGAAGCTTACTGCAGAAGAACTCGATAAGTATTTCCAAAACATCATGGATGTGGAGTATACATCCAAAATGGAGTTAAGATTAGATCAGATTGCAGAAGGCAAAAACGAGGAAGCTGTTTTGCAGGAAGCCGTTGCC
>CAZIZJ010000156.1:2350-2558 GCA_964543675.1 uncultured Acholeplasma sp.
ATCATTTTATGAAGATTTCATGCCGCTATTAGAGGTTGCCAACGAAAAAATGGAAAAAGTTCAAACAGTAACCGTTGAAAAAGTTTGTCCAAAATGCGGTAAGCAATTGGTTCAAAGAAAATCGAAGTACGGCATGTTTTACGGTTGTTCAGGTTTTCCAAAATGTAAGTATATCGAACAAATACAAAAATAAAATGTAAAAAAAACC
>CAZIZJ010000157.1:0-312 GCA_964543675.1 uncultured Acholeplasma sp.
CACTGACTGTTGAGGTGCTATGAGTTATTTGTTTCAACCGGTAATCATGAAAAATAGTTTCATTTTGACATATCGGACACTTAACATCTGCTTTTTTAAGTTTAAGATCCACCATTAATTTGGTTCCTTCAAAATGGGTTTCGATACATTCAATTTTGTTTCTGATTTGATTCAAAAATAATAAATTAATGATATCATAAGACATGAAAACTCATCCTTTCTATGAATAGTCTGTTAACTAAATTATAGTGGATGAGTTTTCCTTTTGAATTGATTAAATTTTCGCGCTTAAAAAACTAAAGACTTAATACC
>CAZIZJ010000157.1:322-2534 GCA_964543675.1 uncultured Acholeplasma sp.
CCCATCTATTGGATAGCGTACATCTTACCCCCAATCATTTTAAAGTACTAAAAATACTAAATGGAAAGTGTTTCAATTGATCAATAGAGGTAAAAGAACATTTACAAAACCAGAACAAGTTCTCAAAATTGCTCTGGTTTTTTATTGTTTATCTCATTATTAAGCCATTTTCCAATATGATTAAGTCATAATAACGGTTATTGCTATCTATTGTGTCTATTAAAGTGTATACTGAACCTGTCAGTTACCTACATTGAGAGATAAATAGACAGGAGGACCAAATTATGTATCTATTATTATGGATTTTATTTGGGGCGATCGTGGGATGGTTAGCTAGTATTTTAACACATAACAACAATCGTATGGGAATTATTATGAACATTGTCGTGGGACTCATTGGTTCCGTGATTGGTGGTTGGATTGCTTCTGCAGTCATTGGTCAAGGTATTGATATCTTTACTTGGCAAGGGTTTGTCTTCTCGATTTTAGGTGCAGTTATTCTTTTAGTCATCGTTAACTTCTTTACAAGACACAGACGTCTATAAAAGAAAAACAAGCATCAAGAAGAAGATTAGTTTTAAACAAGGAGGATTACCTATGAAACAAAGATTTATGGCAATTTCATTTATTACAATGATTATTGGTTTTGCAGCAGCGGTAATGATCTTTTTACCAGCATTAGGATTTGAAGACTCAGATACAGTGTATTCTGGATGGCAAGCAACATTTGGTTACGAAATTATTGACTTCGGTATATGGGGAAGTGGACAACTTGAATTTAACTTCTTAGCAGTACTTGCCTTTGGATTACCATTAGTAGCAGGTATCACAGCACTCTTATTTAAACAAGGTGCACTTGTATCAACTGGCTTATTTATCGTATCAGCAATATTATTATTCATGTTACCAGAACATACAATCGCAACAGCAACCGTCCTAGGAAGTACTTCACAAGTTGATGTTGACTGGGTTATGCAATACGGATTGATTACTGCAGGTGTATTATCAATTGCAGGAGCATTCACCAGTTTATTCCAAGGCGTTACCAGTTTTCGCGAACAAAATTAACTAAACAGTACGACGTATTAATTCAAGTTTTAATTAAATAGACGTTGTCAAAGGGCTGATTTCTAGATTTAGTAGAGGTGAGTCCTTTTTTATTAGTGTATATCCTCTTTATTGTCTTAGAATAATAAAAAAGCGTCTAAAACGCAATCGCATTGCAAATTAGTCGAAAGAAATGATACTCAACCTATATAACTGGATTAATGAAATTAATAAAATAAAAATATCATGTTATGATAGTGTTAAGAGGTAGTTTATGGCACTAAAGAAAAATTTGCTGTTAGAAGCACTAGACAACTTAAGAGATGAAATCAGAGAAACCCATCTAGCATCAACCAATCAAATGGTTGATGTATGTACGGATGCTGCCTTAAAGGAAATGGCTGACAAAGTACCACTAAAGGCTAGTGATTTTCATGCAATCTCTGGTTTGGATAAGGATTTTCATCAGTTTTATGCTAACCGGTTTTTAGATGTCATCAAAACCCACCAAAATAAAAACACGAAATCCATTAAAGTATCTAGAAGTGCCAACAAGGTGTTACATCACTATAAAGACCGGTTAACCAATATTTCTAAGTCGAATCCGAATCTTTATTTAGGTAGAATCGAACAGATCCATAGTTTTGATTTAACCGATATCGACAACAAATCAGACATTTTAGAATTTTTAACCAACAACCGTGTTAAAAACTTAAAACTAGGTATTCAAAAAGACACCAAAGAAGGACATATTACCAAGCTTTACCGTGAGGTCAACAAAACCTTAAGAGAAACTGGTTCCTACAATCTATACATTACCTATCCATATATTGAAGGTATCTTTCAAAAGGACAGTTTTCCGATTAAAGCACCACTCTTATATTTTCCAGTCAAAATTGACAGAACCTTAAGAACATTTACAATAAAGAAAGATTTAGATAGAGATATCATTTTTAACCGTGATTTAATACTGGCATCATCTAAGATGGAACGAAGCAACATCGACTCCAATATGCCACATTTAGAAGCATTCAACAAGAAAGTCTTAATCGAGACTGTCATTCCGTTTTATGAGAAACATGGCATTAAAATAGAGTATAGCGATTTAACTGATGATTTTATGCCGTTTAAAAATGAACTCAAAGAGGATTTTGTTAAAACGGCT
>CAZIZJ010000158.1:0-2528 GCA_964543675.1 uncultured Acholeplasma sp.
CATCAAATCAAGCAATCTGCCTGGGGTTGCTACTAAAATATCAACACCTCTGAGTAATGCATCTTCTTGTCGTTTTTGTGAGACACCACCAAAAACAACCGTATTCTTAATGTTTAAATACTTTGCATAGATTGAAAAATTTTCGCCAATTTGACTGGCAAGTTCTCTAGTTGGTGTTAACACTAATGTTTCAATCGTTCTTTTTTTATCTGCTGTCTTACTAAGATATATGTGCTGTAAAATTGGTATAGCAAAAGCAGCCGTTTTACCGGTTCCAGTCTGTGCACTGCCTAAGATATCTTTTCCTGCTAATAAGGCTGGAATTGCTTCCACTTGAATCGGTGTAGGTATATCATATCCTGCACTACTTACCGCTTTTAAAATTGGTTCAATTATGTTTAATTCTTTAAATGTAATCATTTATACTCTCTTTTTCTTTTGTTTCATAAAAATAAGGCGTTAATCAAACACCTTATTCTTAAACTGTTTAAATTTATTAACCGTATAGAGTATACCATGTATTAGGTCATATGCATCAAGTATTTGGTATAACTTGTCTAACCATCACTTTAAATCAACTATCATTTTCAAATTTCCAAATTCATAAACTTCATTATCTTTGATATACGATTCTAAAGCATTCAAAAATACACCGTTTTTAATATAGTCAATAAAATGTTTTAAAGAACCCTTGCTGTCTTTTAAGATATATACAAATATAAACCAATCAATTATAGGGATAACCTCATCAATTTTTGTGTTACCAATATTGTTCTTGCTAATGATAACTGATTCAATACTATGAATATCTTCTCTTTTTATACCTTGCATGTTTTGATTTAAAAAATCATCTATATTATCTAAAACAAGTTCTCCTTTTCGTTTTCGATCAATACAAAAATCGTTTAATTTCATATCTTGTTGATGAGCTTCATACTCATTATCTATGTTACTTAACCACTTTAATTCAACCAATAAAATTGTACCAGTCTCTTTTTCATAGATGCATAAATCAAACTCTGCCTTTATCTCTCGGTTTAATTTTAATGTGGCATTTTTTTTATACATCCAGGCAAATTGTTTAATTTCTTTAATTACATCTTCTATCATTATACGTTCTTTGTCGAGTGCGATTTTGCTCAAAATCGCTTGATTTTCATTTTTTTTAGCCATTACATATAGAAATTTGTTTTGGGCTAACTCCCAATTTACAAGCCATACTGAAAATAGTATCGTATCGTCAATTCTAAATAACGGTTGATAAATGGATAGCTTATTTTTATGTAAATTATAGTCAAAAATTAAACAGTTGATAATGTTTTCTACTTTATCATTATCAATTGATACATAGTTTGCTATTGTATCGATTAATTCATTAAACTGCATTTCAAATGATGGACAGTATTCCATATCAGGAATCTGCCTCATTGTGAGTTTTGAAACTTGATAAAATGCTCCTCTATTCAATGATCTTGCTAAAATATATGCATATACCTTCCGATATTCTTCTAAGGAAAATTTGTCAAATCTATAATCATCCTTAATGTCAGCTTCATTTAGGACACTGTCGTATGCAACACCATAAGTTAAATTGAAAAAATTGTCGTATGTATGAAAATATCCTTTTCTTTTATAGTTTTTCAATACATTTGGATTGATTGTTTCAAAGCATTTTTTTTTGACAATATTGTTATCTTTGTTTGATGTCTTATCATCAGACATTTGCATTAATCTATTATAAAAGTCATATTTCGGATCCCTAAAATCTTTACTTCTTGACAATGTAACACTATCAGTTGTCTCCTCTTTTATAACAAAATATCCTAGGTTGTATCTTTCTATAATATTCCTCATGTGATTAAATTCAATCAATCGATCTAACTCATCACTGAATAATTTAAAATCAGCATTTTCAATGTTTTTATTTAATTGTCCGTCTTGGCAATTTTCAAATATTACTTTAATTAATGTTCTATATGAGTGCCTGATTTTTGACTGTAAATATTCGACTTCTGATAAGTTCCCTTCTCTAAATTTATTGATAACCAAGTCTGTCATTTTTTTGTCATAACTATTGTTAAGCATGTAAAGAGCAGTGCTTTTATTGTATTTATGTACAATTTTTGAGTTTACTGATAAGTCATAAATTTGCTTAATTATTCCTTCCATTTCATAATTTCTTCCTTTTGAAGGTGATGCATAATCTTAAATGGCACCATCAAAATGGATCCTTTCTTTATTTTCTGCAAGTTCAAGAATAACCTTATAAACTACGTCATCTAGCCATTTTTTTGTATATTTTATACCTCTATCTAAATAAATTGCCCCTATAACGGCTTCTAGATAGAAGTCATGTTCTGGGTTGGGCAATTTTTTGTGATCTGGTGTACTAAAATAACTATACTGTTTATTATGTGCATATGTATATAAACTAAAATAATCACTTACATCTTTCAATAGTGAGTTATTTTCAAGTTCTGCTTTCCTCTTTGTAATGTATTGTTTATCTTCTCTTATGCTAAAGAGCT